>JAAYVF010000087.1 GCA_012517325.1 Myxococcales bacterium
CCATCGACCAATATGTCCGCTGGTACAATGAAAAACGAATCCACTCGGCGCTCGGTTACCGGACGCCGAACGAGGTCGAAGCGGCTTACCTCACCCTAAAAGCCGCCTAAATCTGTCTTGCTTTCGGGGGGACACTACGAGGGTTTCTGCTTTTAACTAACCTGCAATGCAACGTAAGGAGTGTTCGGCGCGATCCGCTTCACTCCGCTTTTTCGGCGGTCGGCTCGCGCAGTTTTTCGGCCAGCGCCACGGTTCCCCAGCGGATGACCGGATCACCGTACTTTTCGCGCAGGCGGTCGATGGCGCGGTGCAGGGCGCGCGACTGCTCGCGGGCCGGCGAGTCGCCGAACAGGCCGCGCTGCAAATCCTCGTCGGCGAGTTGCGGAGCCTGCAGGCGCAGATAACGCAGGCGGACCCGCCGCGCGAACAATTGCGCGGCCGCGGGTTTCAGGACGGCGGCCAGATCGAGATCGAGGTTCGACGGTTCGGCGGGCCGGACGGTGCGCGTCTGGTCGCGGCCGTCGCTGAAGCGCGCCGTCAACTGCAGCGCCAGCGGCAACTTGCCCCGCAACCGTAAATGCCGGCCGAGCTGCTCGGCGAGAATCCACAGCGCGGCGGCGAGTTGGCGGTCGTCGTTGGTGTCCTCGGCCAGCAGGGTTTCGGCCATGGCGTGCGGCACCCGCGCCGGCGGCAGGACCGGCCGCGGATCGATGCCCCGGGACCGCTGCCAAAGCACCGCGCCGAACGCGCCGAAGGCCATTTCCAGGTGCGCCGGATCGACGGCGGCGATCTGGCCGACCGAGCGCAGGTTCAGTTCCTCGAGCAGGCGGCGGGCCTGCGCCGCGCCGATGCCGGGCAGATGCCACGGCGGCAGGGGCGCCAGAAACGGTGCCTCGCCGCCGGGCAGGACGTCCCAGATGCCGTCGCGCACCAGGTCGCCGGCGACCCGGCTGATCAGCTTGTTGGTCGCCAGGCCCAGGTCGCCTGACAGGCGCAGGCGGTCGGCGATTTCGCGCCGCATCTTCCAGCCGGCGTTTTTCGCCTCGCCCAACAGCCGCCGCGTTCCCGTCAGGTCGATGTACAGGCGACCGTGCGCCTCGGGCTCGACCAGCGGCGAATAGCGGCCCAGCACGTCGGCCATCGCGGTTTGCGCCCGCTGATAAAGGGCGTCGTCGGGCAACAGGATCTGCAGTTTGGGGCAATAGCGGCGGGCCAACGGCACGGGCATGCCCTCGTAGACGCCGTCGGCGCGGGCTTCCCGGCTGGCCGCGACGACCACGGCCCGGCTGCCGGTTTTCGGCACCAGGGCGACGGGCCGTTCGCGCAGGCGGCGATCGCGGATTCGTTCAACCTCGATGGGAAAATCGTGGACGTGAAAGCAGACGATGTGTCGCGGATCGGCCATGGCTCGTTTCGCTCGCCCGGAACAACCGCGGGCCCGGCGGTCGCGCGGGCGCTACGGCTGCCGCTTGGCCGGCGGCGCTTTCTTGAGCGGCTCGCCCTCGAGCACCGAGGGTTTGCCGACGACGAACGGCGCGACCGCCAGCACCTGGCCGCGTTCGTCCTGCACCTCGACGCGCCAGGAGCCCGCCTGGGCGGCGGGAATGTTCATCTGCGCGGTGCCGTTAAAATGATTCTTGTCGAGGGCGAGCGCGATCCGCGAGCGTTCCTCGTCTTCCCGCAGCCAGACCACGTTCACCTTCAGGGGACGCGACAGGTCGATGGCGTCGACGCGGCAGAAGACGACGCCGACCTCGGCCGGAAAACGCGCCGCCTCGCCCTGCAAGGCGCCGGCTTCGGTCACGCCCGTGCCGACCGCGGCCTCCACCGAAAAGTCCGGTATCGACAACCAATCCATCGGATCGACGGTCTCTTTTTCCTGGCCCCAGGCGACCGCCGCGCCCAGCAGGACCAGCGGCAGAATCCACATCCAACGGCAACGCACGACGGCTCTCCTTCCCGAAAAAAACCTCGCAAAACAATGTACGCCCGCCCCGGATCGGAAGCAAGTATTGCCGCGCGGCGAAATCAGGATGCGGGACGGACGCGCACGATCGTGCCGCGCGAAAAACCAAGCGCGGCGGCACTGCCCTCGCGCACGGCCAGCTCCAGAAAACCGTGCGAGCCGATCAGCGCCAGCAGCTGACCGTGGGGGACGTCGTCGTAGGTGCGGGAGAGCGGCAGCGGCGGCAGGCCCGGCGCCTCGACGAGGCAAGGGCCGGGGCCGATTTCCTCCAGCCGGGAGGCGGGCAGCGCGGTGATGCAGTTGCCGAAGCGATCGACGTGCGCGACCGCGACGATCAACACTCCGGCCTGCCGACGGATTTCCCAGTCGGGGAGACGGACCGGATCGGTCACCGCGGGGCCGCATTCCGCCACCGGCAAACCGCCGGCCAGCCGCGCGGCGGCCGGGGCGAACAGGTCGCGGCCGTGAAAGGTCGGCGCGGCGTCGGGCAGCCACAAATCGGGATCGGCCAATTCGCGAACGATCGTCCGATCCTCCAGAAACGGCGAAAACAGACCGTTGTCGGGGCCGACGAACAACTGGCGCCGCCAGACCGCGACGATCCCCCGCCGCGACCCGCCGACGCCCGGGTCCACGACCGCCACATGCACCGTCTCGGGCGGAAAAAACGGCGCCGCCTGGGCCAGCGCGAAAGCGCCGTGGCCGACGTCGAACGGCGGCACTTCGTGGGTGATGTCGACCACCGTCGCGCGCGGCACCAGCGAATAGATGACGCCCTTCATCGCCCCGACATAACCGTCGGCCAGGCCGAAATCGGTGGTCAGGGTGATGATCATGGCCGGCCGAGGACCTCGATTTTATAGGAGTCGATCTTGGGATTGACCTTGACCATCAGGTGAAATTTCCCGTCCTGTCCCGGCGACAGGACCATCGGGTCCACCAGCGTGGTTTCGACCATCAGGAAGCGGTCTTCCTCGTCGTAGAAAGTCACCTTCACCTTGACCTGGGTGACCGGCTGGCTGAAGCCGTTCCGGACCTTGCCGACGATGTGATAGAAGTTGTCTTCCCGGTAATAGTTATCCTCGGTCAGATCGACCTGACCGGTCGGCTTGGCCGGCTCCTCGCCACGGGGCTTGGTGGTGGCCTCGGTGGGGACGAAGGAACCCTTGACGGCGGAATTGCGGAAACGTTCGGGAATTTCGTTCAAATTGTCGGTGTAGCGAACGCGGCCCTGCTCATCGACCCAGCGATAGAGCACGCTGGTTTTCGTGCCGGTCTGCGCTAGGGCGACGCCGACCAGAAAAAACACGAAAAGCCAGACAAAAACGATGACCGCCCGCAGCTTCAGTTTAAACCTCACCCGCCTAGCACCCGCGCTTCCGTGATCTTAATGGCCGGACCGCCACTGTCAAGGAAGACGTGGGGCAAAAACCCTTTTCCGCTCAAACTTTCGGTGGGACAAGCGACCATCGCCGCTTGTTCCCGCTTTATCGGCCGACCGTCCCCAACGGAAACAAGGCATAGCGCAGGGATGCCGAGCCCGCGTAGGCCGCATGCCCCCAACCGGCGCGATCCAGAGCGAACGAAGTTCGTCCGCTGACCGAGGAACCCGTATCGAGCACCCGGCCGGTCCAGCCGGCCGCCGGATCGCCCCAGACGTAATCGGTTTGCGCGGGGTCGCCGCTGTAATAAGTCAGATGCGCCGCGCCTTGCCGGTCCGCCGCCAAGGAGGGGTAATAGAAGTTGCCGCCCTCGCCGATCGTCACGACCTGCCAGGCGGCGAATTCACTGGGCTTATACGCGTACCGCAACCATCCGTCCAGGCCCGTCGCATAAACGGCCTGCACCGCGCCGGAGGCGGCGGCGGACAAATCGACGTACCATCCCGGATCGGACTCGCCGTCGACCGTCTCGAAGACCCAGGCCCCGAAACCGCCGGTCGCATAGCGCAGCCGGCTGAAAGCGGCGTCACGATACGCCAGGTGCACCCGGCCCGCGTCGTCCACCGCCAGCGACGAGTACTCGCCCGCGTCGCCGCCGGCGTCGACGAACTCAATCCGCCAATCGCCCGTGGCGTTGGTCGCGTACTTTAGTGCCGCGTGGGAATGGTCGCGGTAGGCGATGTGGACGCGCCCGTCGCCGTCCAGCGCCAGCGACGGGTTCAGGCCGACGTCGCCGTCGGCATCGATGGTCAGGCCGATCCAGCCGCCCAGGAGATTGGTGGCGTAAACGAGGTCGCCGGCGGCGCGGTCGTAGAAGGCTACATGCGCGAAGCCCCCGTCGTCCACCGCCAGCGACGGGTAATAACCCGTGTCGCCGTCGGCGATCACCGTTTCGATCGTCCAGCGGTTGCCGAGCAATCGGGCCAGTTTCAGCCGTTTGTTCGAGTAATCGTAGTAGGCGATTTGCGGCCCGCCGTCGCGGTCCAGCGCCAGCGAAGCGTACAAGCCGACCACGCCGTCGCCGTCGAGGTGCGCGACCGTCCAGGCGGCGCCGTCGTACTCCGCCAGTTGCAACCCGTCGAGGCTGTAAAACGAGAGGTACAACCGTTCCGCCGCGGCCAGCAAATGGGTCTGCTCGCCGTAGAGCCGGCCACCGCCGACGGTTTCGACGTTCCAGACGCCTTCCCGCCGTACCGCGTGCAGCAGTTGGTCGGCGCCGTTGTCGTAATAGGCGGCGTGGAAATCGCCGGCCTCGTCCGCCGCCAGCGAAACGTAATAGCCCCGGCCGGACGCCTCGTCGATCCGTTCGCTCTGCCAGAGGCTGCCGTCGCGCCACGCCCAGTAAGGGGCGGTATCCGGCCCGGTGTAACGGTAGGCGATGCCGATCCGGCCGTCCGCGGCGATCGCCAGCGGATGATAGGTTTCCAGCCGGGCGCTGGTCGCCACGATTTCGGTCCGCCAGGCGTCCGAGCTTTTTTCCGCGTGGTAAAGGCCCGTCCCGCGGTTGTAGGCGATATGCGGGCCGCCGCCGGCGTCGAACGCGATACCGCTGAACGGGCCGAAGGTTCCCGAGTCGCCGAGCGTCGCGAATTGCCAGTCGCCGCCGGCGTTGGTCGCGTAGGTCTGCCGGCCGTCCCCGTCGACGTACGTTAAGTGGGCCTGCCGGTCGGCGTCCACCGCCAGCGCCGGCCGCACCGCCGCGGATTCCGCCGCGTCCACGTCCGTGAATTCCCAGCCGCCGTTCGCGTTGGTGCCGTAAACGATGCGCTTTTCCACGCCGTCGAGCAGGTAGGCTACGTGCAACGCATCCTGCGCGTCGGCGACCAGCGACGGCGAGCGGGCCTGCTCGGCCAGTTCCTTCATGCTCACGGCCTGGTTTTGCAGCGTGTAGAGGTACAGCCAGCCTTCCTTGGCCGCGGCGACGGCCAGCGCGCCGGAAGAGAGGCGCGCCACGGAGGTGCCGTCCAGCCCGGGCAGGCCGCCGTCGATCAGCTCGACGCGTACCGCGAGAGGCGTGTCATCGTTGTCGTTGTCGTCGTCATTGTCATCGTTGTCGTCGTCGTTGTCGTCATTATCGTCATTGTCGTCATCATCATCGTCGTCGTCGCCGGAATCGTTGTCGTCGTCGTTGTCGTCGTCGCCCTCGTCCGTGTCGTCGTCAGCGCCGGGATTCGGGGTAGGAGAGGAATCGTCGTCGGTCGGGATCAAGCCGTCGAGCCAGTCATTTTCCGCCGCGTCGGCAAAGGCATCGGCGAAATCCTGGATGCTGCAGCCGGCGACGGCCAGCAAGCAAAACGCCACGGCAAGGTGAAACCAGCCCCCAAAGCGGTGCATGTCCGTCGCCCATCACCTTCATTGCCAAACCGGCCGGATAACTCCGGCCGGAAATTCGCTAGCGGATCGCCGCCCGCGGCGGCGCAACCGGTTGCGGCCGGCTGGTGTTGCCGCTGGGATCCTTCAGCCGGATTTGCAGCGCCGCGCTGTTCGGGGTCACGGCCGGCAAACGGAACGAATCCAATCTCAGCCACGGCGACCAGGAACCGGCGCCGACCCGTAATTGCATCCGTAGATTGGCGACCGGCGCCACGTAATCGTGGGCCCGGACCGCGAGGCCCCGCCCGTCGCGCGCCAACCGGACGCCTTCCAGACGCGGCGCGACGCGATCCAGCACGAAGGTCAGCCGCGCCGGCTTCGCGGTGGTCATGCCCAACCCGTCGACCGCGACGGCCTCCACCCGGTGGACGCCGTCCAGCAACCCGGCCAACTCGACCCGTCCGTCGCGCTCTTCCAACCAGGCGCCGCCGTCCATGCGCACACGGAAGGAATCCGCCGCCGCCCCGTCCAATCGCGCCAGACGCAACACCGGGGCGGCCGTCGCCGACAAGCCGGCGCGCGCCGATTCGGCGGCGGTCAGCACCCGGTCGGTCACCACGCCGAGGCCGGGCAGGTCGAAGCCCGCCCGCGGGCGGCCGCTCTGCGCCGACTGTTCGACGAACTCGCAGTACAGCCCGAAGTAATCGAGGTCATCGCCCACGGCGCCGATCTCGTTGATCTGCAACTGGTAGCCGCTGAACGCCGGCAGCGGAATGGGCGGCAACGCGGCTGAGAGCATCGGCAGTAAAAAGTTGTTGATGAAGCCGTTGAGCAGGCTTTCGATCAGCGCCGGCGGCAGGATGTTGTATTCGTTGCCGGTGACGTCGAAGGTCACGTGCGACGCTTCGGTGTCGAGCGCGACGATCAGTTGATTTTCGGCGTCGATCGACAGCGTCAGGGCCAGATCGAGGTCGATGTAGGCCGTGAGCATCTTCACGTACCGGCCTTCCTTCTGGATGTACCAGTCGAGGCGGTACGGCTGCGCCACCAGCGACAGGTCGGCGTCGCCCTGGCCGACGACGATCTGCGGCAGGTCCACCGGGTACAAGTCGATCAGGTTCGCGGCGTCCTCGAGCGCCTGGGGCAGTTCGTAATCGGGAAACAGGCCGGCGAAATCGGCGAGCGTCAGCTTTTGGTCCAGCTCCCACGGAAACATCAGGCAGAGCTGGCCCTTGAGCAAGAAGCTGTAGACGAGCTGATTGAGCAGGTCGTCGGAAAAGAGCAGCGCGGCGTCGTAGGGATCACCGTCCGGCGTCGTGGTGCTGAATTCCGGCAGCGGCCCGTCGGTGTAGGGGCTCCCGATCGGGTCGCCCGGATCGATGCACGGATCCGCCGTCGTCCCTTCCAAAAACAGCTGGCCGGTCGTCGTCGCGCCGTAGCCGTTGGTATAGCGGGTGAAGTCCGGATCGAACGCGTAGTCCATCGTGTAGTCGCCGACGGTCGTCGTTCCTTCCAGCACGATGCCGCTCAGTTGTTCCTCGAGCATCTCGTTGATCAGTTCCGGGCCGAGCGTTTCCACCAGGTACGGCAGCATGTTGTCGATCAGGGCCAGGAGAATCGATTCGAGCGACGGATCGGGCAGGCCCGTGAAGGAAATCACCAGGTCGTCGTCGTTGATCAGGGTTTGCAGCACGGTGACCACGAAGCCGTCGGTCGGGTTGTAGTCGAGGGTAAGCGAGGCGGCCAGTTGCACCGGATCGGCGGTGATGGAGGCGGTCGCGTTGAACTGGGTGGTGCAGCCCAGGCCCCAGTAGCCGTCGATGCCGATGGTCAGCAGGCTTTCGCCCTCGGCCGGATAAAGCGAGATGAGCGCGTACAAGGCGTTGGCCTGCGGCGTCAGTCCCAGCAGCGGCGTCGTGGAGAGTTGCACGTCGAAGGTCTCGACGGAAAAGTCGGTGATGTTGGCCGAGCCCATGAAAATCAGGGAGCAGGACGACACCTCGAAGAGCGGATTGAGCCCCATGAGCACCGGCGTCAGGTCGTAATTGGAAAGAATTTGCGAGGCCATGTCGCCGATGAAATCCAGGCCGTTCTGCGTCAGGTACATGGCGGCGGCGTCCGGAACGGTGCCTTCAAGCGGAATCACGCCGTCGGCCGCCGTCGCACTCGTCGCCCAACATAACGACAAAATCATAATAATCAGGATTCGGCGCATGGAAACACCTCCCGCGTTCGCCCGATCAACCGGGAATTTGATTATAGAACCCGCTTTCGGGCCCGGTCAAACGAGAGCCCGGGCGGTCCGGCGCCGCCCTTCCGGCCGGGGGATGGGTGGAAATCACCCGGACGGCTCCGGATCGGGCCTTACAAATTCCGCTCGACGAACGCCGTCAGCCATTGGTGCAGCGGCAAGAGGCGGCGATAGATTTTGAAGCAGGTGTCGACGAATTTCGCGGTGTGCAATTCGGGCGGCAGTTTCAGGCCGGCGCCCGCGTAGAGGCCGTCGTGTTTGAGCAGTTCGGCGTTCGGATGCTCGGCGTCCAGCCCGCGCGGCACGCGCTTGTATTTCAGGCCGCCGACCTCGAAACCGGCCTTTTGCACGGCTTTGACGGCGTCGGCCAGTGCCAGCCCGTGCACCGGATGCACCGCGTCCTCCCGAAAGGCGGGCAGCAGGTCGTCCGGAAAACGGTACATGCCCGTCCCGACGTAGATCTCGGGCGGTTCGAGTTGAAAATAAAAGCCGGAATTTTCCATCCGCGGCCGCGGGCCTTCCCACATCCAGATGCCCAGATGGGTTTTGTAGGGCGACTTGTCCTTCGAAAACCGCGCGTCGCGGTAGATGCGGAACAGCGACCGGTTGACGCGCGGATCGGCCACGAGGCCCGGCGCGATCGTCCGCAGCTTTTCGCCCAGCGCCAGGATGAAATCCCGCGCCGGCGCCAGCACCTGCTCCTCGTACTCGCTTTTGTGGGCCTCGAACCACTTTTTCTCGTTGTGCCGGGCCAATTCCCGGAAAAAGATCACCGCCGGCTTGGGAAATCCGTTGAATGGTTGCGCTTTTTCCATCGGCCGCCCTTTGCTGCAATGGTTACGTTTCAAGATAGGCACGCGGTTTCGCCTCGGCAAGCGCCCGGTCGCCGCCGGATCCGGCTCGCGGTTGAAAAATGGGCTCTTTTTTTCTTGGCGCGAATGGTTTAGGATGCGCCTCCTTCTTTGATTTAACCTGAGGAAGGTTCAATGCGTAACGTCTGGACAGTGATTCGATCCCTCTATGCCTGGCTCGGCATTTCGCTCCTGGTGCTGCTGATGCTGCTCGTCGTGGGCATCGTGCGGCTGTTCGATCGCGATCCGGTGCGCTACCGGACCGGCTACGTCTTCCGCAAAATGGGCAGTTGGCTGACCAAGGTCAATCCCATGTGGGACGTGAAAACCGCCGGCGCCGAACTGGTTAAAAACCCCCGCAACCCTTATGTGGTGGTCAGCAATCACCAGTCCATGGCCGACATCCCCTGCATTTCCCTCCTCCCCTGGGAAATGAAATGGGTCTCCAAGGCCGTCATTTTCAAGGTGCCGCTCGCGGGCCTCTTGCTGCGCTTTGCCGGCGACATCGCCGTGGATCGCGGCGACAAGGCCAGCCGCGGCCGCGTGTACGACAAGGCCCGCCGGGTGCTGGAACAAAAATGCTCGGTGATGTTCTTCGCCGAGGGCACCCGTTCCAAGGACAACCGGGTGCTGCCGTTCCACGACGGCGCCTTCAAGCTGGCGATCGCCACGCAACTGCCCGTGCTGCCGCTCGTGGTCGACGGCTCGCACAACTGCCTGCCCAAGCATTCCTGGCTGTTCCGCGACAACGCGCGCGTGCGCATCCAGGTGTTGCCGCCGATCGACGCCAAGGGCCTGACGGAACAGGACCTGCCCGTGCTGCGCAACAAGGTGCGCAACGCCATCATGGACCAGCTCGCCGACTGGCGCGGCGTGACGCGCCTGGAGGTCGATTCGCTGATTCCGGTGGCTACCTGGCCGGAGCCAAGCCCGCTCGCGCAACGCTTCAAGGAAGCGATGGCCGCCATGGCGGAGTTGCAGCAGCGGATTTCGGAAGCCGCCGCGCGGTTGCCGCAGCGCGCGACCGTCGCCGCCGAATCGCTCAACCAGCTCGAACGCCGCGTACTCGCGGCGATGAACCAACTGCCGCACCTGGCGGCCGAAATCGTCGAGGAACTCCACGAGCGCGTCGCCGCGGTGAAAGCCGCCCTGGCCGATTGGCAGCATCGCGCCGGCGAGGCCCTGTTCGAAATGCCCCGGCAACTCGCCGAGGCGCTCGAACAGCTTTCCGCCCTGCTCCGGCGGGTCGAGGCGATTTACCAAACGGCGTAGCTCGTCCCTGCCGATTTTTTCCGATCGTTTTGCAGCCGCCACGATTTCGAACCCGCGCCTTCGCGTGGTTCGAGGTCGTGACTGATTTTTTGCCCGCGGCTTGTATTTAATCGCGGGGAGCGGATAATCCCCCGCTTTGCGCGAAGAAAGTTGACGGTTGATCGATGAGTTCGACCACCACCCAATCCCGTACCGCCGCCGACGGCGTCCTTCAGGTGCTCCTGATGGCGATGCCGCTGGTGGTCTCGTTCGTCTCGTTTTCGCTGATGAGCGTGGTCGATTCGTTCATCATGGGCCGGGTCGGCACCGCCGAGCAGGGCGCGGTCGGCCTGGGCGCGTTGCTGGCTTACGGCCTGGCGGCGATTTTCACCGGCACGCTGACGGTCATCAACACCTTCGTGGCGCAGGATTTCGGCGCCGGCCGCCGGACGGCGATCGCCCGGCACGTCCACGCGGGCCTGCTGCTCGCGCCCGTTTTTTCCGGCCTGGTCTGGTGCGTGCTGCCCTGGCTGCCCGAATTGATCCGCCTGATGGGCACCTCCGAACCGGTCGCGCCCCTGGTGCGCACCTACCTGTCGATCCGCCTGCTCGGCGTGCCCTGCCTGTTCGCCAATTTCGCGATCACCAGCTTCCTGCGCGGCCTGGGCGACATGCGCTCGCCGATGATCATCACGCTGATCGCCAACGTGCTCAACGCGATTTTCGCCGTGGTTCTGGTGTTCGGCCTGCTCGGCCTGCCGGCCATGGGCATCGCCGGCGCCGCGCTGGGCAGCCTGCTGGCCGCCATTTGCGAAGCCGGCCTGTACCTGGGCGTGTTCTTCGGCGCGGCCCATCACCGGCAATACGCGACGCGCCGCTGGCATTGGCCGCGCGCGGCGGACTTGTGGCGTTTCCTGCGCGTCGGGCTGCCGATCGGCTTCACGATGATGTTCGATCTCCTGTCCTGGACGCTGTTCAGCATCTACGCCGCGACCCTGGCCCCGGCGGCGTTGGCGGCGCACGTCATCGTATTTCAACTGCTGCACTTCAGCTTCATGCCGGCCGCGGCGGTCGCGATCGCCGGCACGACGCTCGTCGGCCAGCACCTCGGGGCCGGCGAACCCGACCGGGCCTACCGCGCCGCCGTCAGCACGGCCCGCCTGGGGGTCGGCTACATGCTGCTGATCGGCCTGTTGATCGGCGTTTTCGGACGGTACCTGGTGGGTTTGTTCAACCCCGACCCGGAGGTGATCGCCATCGGCGCGGTCCTGTTCGCGATCGCCGGAATGTTTCAGCCGTTCGACGGCCTGGGGATGACGCTCAGCGGCGCCTTGCGCGGCGCAGGCGACACACGCTTTCCGATGCTGGCGATGCTGGCTTCGGCGGCAATCGTCTTTTTGCCGGGCGTGTACCTGCTGGGCGTGGTGTTCCAGTGGGAAATCGCCGGCGCCTGGTGGGCCGCCCTCGTGCACATCGTGACCTTCGGCCTGCTGGTCGCCTGGCGGTTCCGGTCGGGCCGGTGGCGGACGGCCCGGGTCTAGCCGGGTATTGAAAAAGGCCAGGACGGCCTTTTTCAACAGACTGCCAGGTCGCGCTCAATCCTCCCGCAAAAAGCAGCATCCCGGGCAGGTCGCCCCGACGTCTTCGTCGCGCACGGTCCGGCGGAACCGGCGGAAGTTTTCGCCGTTCCACGCCCGGCGGAAGGATTGCGCGACGAGGCTTTCCGGTTCCGGATGGCGGCACAGGAAGGCGTTGCCGCGCGGTGAGATCATGACGCCGGTCCAGGGAAACGTGCAACGGTAGCGGTTTTGCAGCGGTTCGCCGGTCAGAAAACGCGCCATCTCGGCCGGCGGAATATCCGGATAAAACCGCACGCGGCCGGACCGGCATTCCGGCGATTCGCGCAGCACCCGCAGACCGGCAAGCCAGGTTTCCCGGTTCGGCGCCGCGGTCGCGGCCGGCAACGGTTCGCGCCGCCGGGTCGCCGGCTCTTCGGGACGGACGCCTCGGTCGTAATAAGGCGGATACAGCAAATCGTTCGGCAACTGGAACGTCAACACATCGGCCAGGTCGCGCTGCAAAAAGGCCAGGTAACCGGCCGGCGAAATCGCGACATCCCGCCGCAGCACGATTTTCAGATCGACCAGCGGCCCGGCGCGGCCGATCCTTTCCCGCGCCCGGCGCAACGCTTCCAGGGTTTTCGTTTTTTCGGCCAGGGCGGCAGCCGCGAGCGGCTCGAACAGCGAGACGCCCAGAATGGTCAGCCCCGCCCCGCCGAAACGGCGCGGCGCCGCCGCGACCAATCGTTCGATCGGGTTGTCGTCCAGCAGCGTGCCGTTGGTGATCAGCGAAACGCGGTGGTGCCGCGCAGCCAGTTCCACGATGTCGAGCGCGCGCGGATGGCACAACGGCTCGCCGCCGGAAAAAGAGGCCACGGTCCGGCGGGGCAATTGCGCCAGGATTTTTTCCGCCAGCGCGAAATCGAGATCAACCGTCCGGTCGCCGGTTTCCAGTTCGCGCAGAAAACAGAAATCGCAGGCTTGGTTGCAACGGTAGGTCAACAGGAAATACGCGGCCAACGGCAGCGGCGCGCGGCCGCCCGGCCACTGTCGCGCCAACAGCGAAACGCCGGCCGCCAGTTTTTCCAGGCGGCGCAACGTTTTCAGGGCGGGCGGGCGGGCGGCGGTCATGCGCCGAGCTTAGCGAAAAATCCGCGGTCCCGACAGCCGGACGCTTACGATAATTGCGTCCGCAGCATCCGCACCCACTCGGCGACCCGCGCGCCGGTCAGGTTCTTCTGGTTGTCCTCGTCGATCCCCAGGCCGACCAACCGCCCGTCGCGCAGCGCCTGCGACTTGATGAAGTTGAAGTCCTTGGCCGGCCAGTCGCCGACGACCTGCCCGTTCATGTCCTTGACCCAGCGATAGAGCGCCATCAGGCCGTCGAGAAACTCGTCCGGGTAGCGCTTCTGATCGCCCAACCCGAACAGCGCCACGCGCCTGCCGCCGAAATCGAGCGGCGAATGCTTGAAAATGAACGTGTCCCAGTCGTCCTGCACGTCGCCTTCGTACTCGGTCGAAGCGCCCAGGATCAACGCGTCGTAAGCCAGCAGGTCTTCGGGTTTGGCGCCGGCGATGTCGCGAATTTCCACCTCGCCCGCGAATTGGGACGAGATCATTTCCGCCACGCGGCGGGTCTTTCCGGAACTGCTGCCGTAAAACAAGCCGATTTTGCCCATGATCGTTTCTCCCGATATCTCCTGTTTGTTTACGGCGATCCGGGCTCAATAAGCCTGGATCGAATCTCAATAAAAAGATAGCCACCCGCCGGCGCCGGTCAATGAAAAGAAAAAATTTAGCGTTCTCAATTAGTTGGATTTATTGTTTTCGTCGGGGTTGCCGGCCGGTTTGTACGAGCCGTCCAGGGCGGCCTGAATCGTTTCGCGCAGCCATTGAGCGATGCGCGGGTCATCCCGCACCAAGGGGTCGGCCTGACGAAAGCGGGCGACGGCCGTTTCGACCTCATCGCGGGAAAGCGCGATTTTGCCCAATTCGATCAGCGTCAGGCCGCGCGTTTTTCCCCGCAGGCGATCGAGAAGCGCCAGCAGCCGCTTTTCCGCTTCGGCCGGTTGAAGCGGCGTCAGTTGAAACAGGGTTTCGGCGAGGAAATCCGCGTCGGCCACCGGCGGCGCCCGGTCGATCAGCCGCCCGGCCTCGTCGGCCTGGCCGCGCTTGAGCAACAGCCGCGCCAGGGTGAGCACCGAATAGGAATAGGCGTCCGCGTCGTCGATGGGCCGGTCGAGGTTCAGGCGCAGCAGTCGCTCGGCCTCGGCTTCTTCGCCGAATTGCAGCCGGAGGTTCGCCTCTTCCAGGTTCACGCCCGCGACCTGGTACGGCAGGATGATCTCGCGCAGCCGCTGAACGGCGACCAGCGCGTCGTCGCGCCGGCCCTCGATTTTCGCCCGGCGGATTTGTTCGGTGTAGGAATCGTACAGATAGAGCGGATTGGCGGCGAGAGTCGCGGCGCGGCGGCGATTGACGAAAACGGCGATTCGGGTGCCGTCCGACAGGGTCAGCGGTTTGGCCGGCGCGAATTGCTCGCGGATCCTGGCCAGTTTGTCGGCCGCGGCGGCCATGTCGAACTTGGGATCGGGAAACTCGAAGCCGTTGGGATCGATCGTCGGCCAACCGGGCGCGGCGGTGTACAGCACGCTGCGGTTCTCGAGGTCGTTCACGAAAATGACGAGGTGGTTGCGGATGTCGTCGACGATGAGCAACCGGTCGCCGGCCGTCAGGCGCGGTTCTTCGAGCAGGCATTGCTCGCCAATGCGGAACAGGTCGGTATTCAGGCCGCGCACATCCAACGCGGCGCGGTCGTTCGGATGCGCCCGCAACTCGGCGATGATCGCGGAAGCCAGCGTCTTTTCCTGCGGCGTCATCATCAGCGGAATATGAAAATCAAGGATTTCGCGGCCGGTCCATTGCGGGTGCGCGAGGATCGCGCCGACCAGAACGCAATTCGCCGCGGCCAGCCCCAGATACAACCAGGCCAATCCGCGCAGAACGCGGCGGACGGCCGGCGCGTCCCACAGCCGCCGGCCGAGGTCGAGCGTCCAGACCGGCAGCGCGGCATAGGCCGGCAGAATGTACCAGGCGCGCTTGGTGCCGACGATGAAGTAAAAAACCAGCGGAATCGCGAACCACGCGGCGAAGGCCGGATCGATGCGCGTCAACGCCTTTTGCCGCCAGGCGCGCCAAACGAGCCAACCGGCCGCCGCCAACAGCGGCAAGCCCCGATAACCGTAAAGCAGCAGCAAGGGGTAATAATAAGGCCCCGGATTCCACGCCTCGTTGTAGAGATCGAACGACAACTCCGGCGCGTATTTTTCTCGGTGGGTCAGAAACCAGAGGATCGCGACGGCGGCGGCGGTCGCCAGGATCGCCAGGCGGCGGCGGTTGATCGGCCGTTCGCCGGCCAGGCAGAACAACAACCCCGCCGGCAAGGCGAAAATGACGAAGACCGCCTTGCTCAGCGCCAGGCCGGCGGCAAGCAACAACGCGCCGCCGAGGCGAAGCGGCGAGTTCAGCCGCTCGGCGTAGAGCAGCAGCGCGAAAAACGCCAACACGCTGGCCAACAGGCTGGCCTCGAGGTTGAAGGAATAGCCGATTTCCCAGGTCGTCGGCGCGGCCAGAAGCACCGCCAGCGGTAGGAACAGTAGCGCCTCGTCGGTGAAATATCGTTTACCCAAGGCGCGGGCGCCGGTGAGCGCCAGCGCCCAGAATATCAGGACGGTCAGTCCGTAGACACAGGGATACCAGTTCGTGGCGATGATCAACGCTCCGGCGACGAGGTAGACCAGCGGCGTATAGCGGGCTTCCTGCTGCCGGTACATCTGCGGCAGCACCTTCGGAATGTAGAGATAGGCGTTGGTCAGATAGGCGGTCTTTGACAAGTGCATGATCGAATCATGCCCCGCCGGGCTGGGCCATTGGGCGTGCCAGGCCAGGAGCAGCGTCACCGCCGCCAGGATCAGCAGCAGCGCGACACGCGCCGGTTGGGGTGCGATGCGGTTTCGCCGATTCATCTGGCGACTATCCGTTTGTTGAATGACGGTAAACGAGTCCTGATGACCGGCAGATTATGCCATACCGGCGATCAATGCATATCCACCCGGTAGTTCGCCAACAAATACCGGCTGCCGATGGCATCCGAAAGCAGCAATTGCAAACGATAGAGCTTGACGCGCGGATCGACGTTGTCCTTGAAAATCGCTTTCAGGCGCGGAAGGAAATCGCCGTTGACCGCGTACGAATTGAAACTGCCATAGGAATAAGTCGAAAATAACAGCGGGTAAAACACGTTGCCATCCCGCAAGCCCCGATGAAAAAGCCCCGCGCAAAGCTCGATCGGCTCGGGCATTCTTTGTTGAATGGCATTCAATCCTGAATCTGCCGCCGCAGGACCTTCCGCTCCATATTCACTAGGTTCTTTGCAGGTATATGCTTGAGTGACTACTTGCACCAATGTTTGATCACACTTTTTCAGCTCGATTAACTTTATTTTATTTTTCTTAAATTCGGACCGGATGTAATGTTCCATCCTTTTCTTATTTTTAAATTTGAATGCGGCATCAATAATTATTTCTATTTTATTTTCAGATTCTTCGCATACTTCATTTCCTTCATCCGGGTCGTGATAATTATTCAATTGCGGCATTTTTTGCTCGATACTCTTGGCCGAACCCTTGTTGCCGAAGCTGGGCGTATTATCGGGAAAAACCTGGTAGCCGTTGACGTAGAGCTTGTCGTTTTCCCGCGTCAGGTAAAACGGGGGCGTCAGCAGGCGGCCCTTGAGCAGCAGGTAGCAATTCTTGCAATCGAGCCGTTCGCCGCGGCTCGGATCGACCGCGATGTCGGGCTCGGCAACCTTGAACGTAGCGAGGATTTCCGCCAGTTCCTCGTCGGAAAATTGCGCCTCGATCGGCAGCCCGGCCACCGTCGCGATTTGTTCGGGCGCCGAGGGCGCTCGCTCGGGCGCGGCGGCGGTTTCGGGCGCCGGCGACGAAACGGCATGGCCCGCCGCCCGGTCGGACAGCGGGTCGCAACCGGAAAAAACGAGAAACGAAATCGCCAGAAGAACGGGAAGGATCGTCAATTTCATCGCCTGCTCCAAGAAAAATTGCCGATGAATAATCATTGACATTAATAAAATAGAAAATCAAGTAAATATTTTCGGGACGGGGAAAATCAGCCGCTGAACGCGTAATGGCGCAGGAATTGCCAGGCGGCGCGCAGGAGCAGGCGGCGGCTGCTGGGTTCGCGGAGGCGGCGGCGGTAATGGCGGAAAACGGCCCGGCGCAGGTAGAAGCTCCGGTAGAGGCGGCGGCGGAACTTTTCGAGTTCGGACGCTTCCAGGCCCGTCGGCACGAACGACACCTGGTGCTCGCTCATCGCCTGATAGCCGCCGATTTTCCGGCCGTGCCGTTCGATCTCGTTCGTCAGTTCGGCGCCGGGGAACGGCGCGAAGAAGCCGATCATCACGTCATCGAGCGGCTCGCCCAGGACGAAATCGCGGGTCGCCCGCAGGGTGTCCGCCGTCTCGCCGGGCGCGCCCAACATGATGAACGCCTTGGTGGAGATGCCTTCCGCGCGCACCTTGCGCAACGCCTCGCGGGCCTGCTCGACCGTCGTCCCCTTGCCCAGGCGCCGCAGCATGTCGTCGCTGCCCGATTCGAGGCCGAACGACACCTGCCAGCAGCCGGCCTTGGCCAGTTCGCGCAGGGCGAACGGCGAGATGATCTGGTCGACGCGCGCCTGGCAGGAAAACGACAGCGGCAGGCCGCTGCGCTGAATGGCGCGGCAGAGCTCGACCAGCCGCCCCTCGTCGATGAACAGGCTCTCGTCGTGGAAGGCGAAATCGACGATCGAATGCTGCCGGTAGAGCAGCTCCATCATTTCCCACACGTAGGCCGCGCCGTGCATCCGCAGCTTCTGCCCGAAAACGCCGCGGTCGCAAAACGCGCATTTGTACGGGCAGCCGCGCGAGGTAAACAGGATCGTGCTCGGCAGCCGGAAGGTCGATTGCGGGCTGGGCCCGTAGGTCGGCGCGAGGGGCGGCAGCAGATCCCACGCCGGTTGCGGCAAGTCGTCGAGATGCGCGAACAACGGCCGGCGCTTGGCGAAACGCACCATGCCGCCGTCGCGGTACACCACGCCCTTCACCAGGGCCGGGCTGCCGCCGCGCTCGACTTCCCGGAAGATTTCCCAGGCCGTGGCCTCGCCCTCGCCGACCACGCCGTAGTCGATCGAGCGGTACGATTCGATGGTTTCCTCGGGCCGGCTGGAAACGTGCGGGCCGCCGAGCACCGTGACGCAATCCGGCGACAACTGCTTGATCTTCGCCGCCAGTTCGGCGGCGGCGCGAATGCCCAGGGTCGTGGCGGTGAGGCCGCAGACGAGCGGTGCCTGGGCGGCGACGCGCGCGGCGGCGGCGGTGGTGTCCAGGCCGAGGGCGGCGGCGTCGAGGATGGCGACGTCCACGCCCTGCGCCCGCAGAAACGCGGCCAGATAGGCCAGCCCCAGATTGGGCAGCCGATTGCCGACCGGCGCCAACTTGCCGTACCGGGCTTCCGGGCTCAACGGCGGATTGACCAGAACGAAGTCCGCCACGCTACCTCCGGGTAAACATCCCTGCGCCTAGCCGCGACATGCCCGCGCGGCCGAATAATATTCGCGCTCCGCCCGCGCCAGGCCGGCCAACAGGGCCGCCGCCGGCCGGAAATCGGCCGGGGGTTCCTGTTCGCTGAGCGCCCGCAGTTCGACGCCCAACGCGGTCCAGGCGGCGGCGATCCGGCGCATGCGCTCGGGCAGTCCGTGCCATTCGATCGCCGGACAATAGACCGCTCCCTCCGCCAGAAAATCAGCGTACATCTTGCGGAAACTGCCGCCGCCCGTGCCGCGCTTTTCGATCACCTGATAGGCGAAGCGCGCGCTCCATTGCCAATCGGCCGCCTCCCGCCACGCGGGCAGTTCGCGCGCGGCGCGCTCCAGGGCGGCGACGCCGAAAAGCTCGCCGCGATCGGCCAACATTTTCTCCGCCTGGGCGACAATCGCAAGGGGCACCGCGACGGCCGGGTCGGCCAGGCGTTCGGGCACGCGAATCTCGAACCAGTCGTTTTGCAATTCGAACGGCGGCGCCGTCTCGGCGCGCGCCCGGGCCAGGCTGTCGAGCGGCACCGGCTGCAACTGGTCGAACTCGTTGTCGCTGATCGTCGCGGTTTGCTTTTCCTCGTCGTAACCGACGACCAGAATTTTATGCCCGCCGAAGCGGGTCTTGGTATTGTAATAGTCGAGCCAGCGGATATCGGCCTGGACCATCGCCGGGCGGCCGGCGTCGATTTCGTTTTTGACCCAGCGCCAGGCCTCGGCGGGATCGGCGGTCTGATGGACGGTGCACGGGACGCCCAGATTGCGAAAGCAGGTCGTTTCCAGGTACGGCCCGCGACCGCCGATGTACCGCGTCGGGTTGAGACTGGGTCCGGTCAGGTAGACGAATTCCAGCCCCTCGCCCAATCCCAGACACATGGCCTCGGAAATCCGGTGCCCGTGAAAGCGCAGCAGGCGGCTGATGGACGTCGTGCCGCAGTGGTTTCCCCTGGCGTGCTCGTATCCCGAAACGGTTACCTGCATTCACCGACCCGGTGTGAATTGGTCCTTCACTTTCCACGGTTCGGGGAACGGGGTCAAGCCGGTGGGTCGGCGATGGAAATACTGCGAAACGACGGCGGGTTCGCCGCCAAATCGCCGGCTGGGGGAAGGGGGAAATACCTATAGCACCCATTAGTCATTTCTTGGTTTCACGAACTGACGAACCCTAAGCAATCACCACATCCTTGAGGAGGCCCCAGGCCGTCTCGTAAAGAAATGACCAATCGGCGCTGGATTGACGCGACCCAATGCCACGATTCTCTATCCCATGGGCTCCCTCCCATGGCTACGACCGTCGCCCGATGGGCGACGGTCGAACACCCGCTCAAGCGGGTTTGAAAAAAGCCCGCCGCAAGCGGGCGGCCGATCGCCTTCGCGATCCCAGCCAGAGGCGGAAGCCTCTGGATATGTAGCCGCGTACGATAAATCATTCCTGGCGTTTCAGGATATTTCGCTTCTCTTGAAAAAGCGGAAGAAAGCAAAGCAAAGAAATGGCGAATCGGTGCTCTAACCAACTATTGCCGCGGCGCCGGACGATCGCTGCCCCTCGCGGCTCGCTTCCGGCGGCGACGGTATAAAAAAACCGGGGCCCGGCGAAGCCGAGCCCCGAAAATTTTCTTTTTCGGCGGAGCCGATTAAATCCAGGCGCGGGCGCGGCAGGCCTCGACGACCCGGTTGACGGCGATGACGTAGGCCGCGTCGCGCATGTAGAGCTGGCGCTTCTTGGCCAGTTCATACACCGACAGGAAGGCCGAGGTCATCTTGAGGTCGAGCTTGCCCAGCACCTCGTCCTTTTCCCAGTAGTAGTTCATGTTCGACTGCACCTGCTCGAAGTAGCTGCAGGTCACGCCGCCGGCGTTGGCGAGGAAATCGGGCAGCAGGAAGACGTTCTTTTGCCCGAACACCTTGTCGGCCTCGGGCGTCGTCGGGCCGTTGGCGCCCTCGGCGACGATCTTCACCCGCGAGCTGATCTTGCCCACGTTGTCCTCGCGGATCTGGTTTTCCATCGCGCAGGGCATCAGGATATCGACGTCCTGCTCCAGCCAGGCGTCGCCGCCGAGCACTTCATAGCCCAGGTCGCGCGCCTTGGCCTTGTCGATGCCGCCGAACCGGTCGGTGATCGATTGCAACTGATCGAGGTCGACGCCGTCCTTCTTGCGGAACGAGTAGGAAGCGTTGTCGCCCTGGTCCCAGCACGAAACGCAAACCACCTTGCCGCCGAGCTGGGAATACAGCTTGATGGCGTACTGAGCGACGTTGCCGAAGCCCTGGACGCTGGCAACGGTGTCCGCCGGGCGGATGCCGAGCTGCTTCAGCGCCTCGCGCAGGGTGTAAACCAGGCCGAAGCCGGTGGCTTCTGTACGGCCGAGCGAGCCGCCCAGGCCGACCGGTTTGCCGGTGATCAGGCCGGGGTAACGGCCGCCGGTGATGGCTTCGAATTCGTCGAGCATCCACAGCATGTGCTGGGCGCTGGTCATGATGTCGGGCGCCGGTACGTCGCGCAGCGGGCCGATGTCGCGGGCGATCTGGCGGACCCAGCCGCGGCAGATCTGTTCCTGCTCGCGCAGGCTCAGGTTGTGCGGATCGCAAACCACGCCACCCTTGCTGCCGCCGAGCGGGATGTCCACCACCGAGCATTTCCAGGTCATCCACATCGACAGGGCGCGGACGGTGTCGGCCGTTTCCTGCGGGTGGAAGCGAATGCCGCCCTTGCCCGGGCCGCGCGCGTCGTTGTGCTGCACGCGGAAACCGCGGAAGACCCGGCAGGTGCCGTCGTCCATGCGGACGGGAATATTGAAGTGGTACTCGCGCATCGGGTTGCGCAGCAACTCGCGCGCCCCCGATTCCAGATCGAGCAGGTCGGCGACGTGATCGAATTGCGCTTGAGCCATCTGGAACGGGTTGTAACTCTTGCCACTCATCGCGTTGTTCCTTTCGCTATGATTTTGCAGTGGTGAACCGGATTCTCGGCATTCGGGAAGCGGAAAATATCCTCGGGAAGGTCCTCTTCGCCTCCGGCGAAGTGGGATGACGTCATTTCCACGATGCGGCACATAACCTGTCAATCACCTATGCAGTTGATCACTTGGGCTTCCAATATCCCTAATTTTTCCGTCCATGACCTCTTATCGTCGGCGGCAGTGTAGACCTTTAGGTTTGACTGTCAAGGGAAGGAAAAGCCGATTGTTTTTGGTTTCAGGACGTTCGATTCACGGCGCGGCGGCCGAATCCGCCGGCGGCTCCTGATCCCAATCGGCGGCATAGATTTGAAATTCACGCTTGTTCGATTGGCTGTCATCGGGAAGCCAGAAAGCCTTTTCCAACCGGGTGGAATAGCGAAGATGCCGGCCGCGATCCTCTTTCAGCAAACCGAGAAAATGGTCCCATTCCTGAAAGAACAGTAACAGCTTGGGCCGGCGTCGTTGGAGCAGCTCGTACAGCGGCAGGGCGCGCGGGTTCCGGCCCTTGCAGGTCGAGGGAACCGTCGCGTAAATCCGCGCCACCTCGGGATCGGTCAGGCCGACCAGGTCCAGAATCGGCCGGTCGGCGAAATAATAAAGCGCCCCGATATCGTGCGTGGCGATCAGGTCGCCCGGCGCCGAGTGTTCCTGCACGTATTTCACCACCTTGGCGAGATAGCCGTCGATGTCCATGCTCGCGATGGCCGCGCGATAATAAACGTAGGATTTGCTTCCCGTCAGCATCGTGAAAAACAAAAACAACACCGCCAGGCCGGCGCCCGCCAGCTTGCCGCCGCCCGGGAATCGCCGGCGCAACCACCCCGCAACCGCCGCGCCGCCCATCCCCAGGCCGGCGAAAACCACCGGCAGCAGCGGATGCTGGTAACGGCCGTTGTAATGTTTGAGCGCCCCGGTGAATTGCACCAGGTACGCCCCGTAAAACACCAGCAGAAACAGCGGCGGATAGATACGACTCCACCACCGGCGCGCGGCCAGCAGCAGCGGCGACAGCAGACTGACGACGCCCAGCAGCAGCCACGGAGCCTCGGCCAAGGTCTGCCAACGGCGGGACCAGGTTTCGCATGACGACATAAAAAAGTAGCGTTTGGCCGAGACGGTCAGCGGCATGACGTGGCCAATCAGCAGGTAGTTGCTCAACAGGTAAGGTAACACGACGACCAGCGTCGCCAGAACGCCCGCCCCGCACCAAAGCCAATCGCGCCGGGCCTTTTTAGCCGCCAACTCACCGCCCCGGACCGCGAACAACACCGCGGCCAGGAAATAGCCCTCGGGGCGCGTCAGGATCGCCGCGCCGCACAGGGCGCCCAGGCCGATCGTCCAGCACGGGGCAGCTCTGCTTTTTTCAAAAACGACGAACGACCAGACGATGGCCGCCGCGAACAGGTCGGTTTCCAGGCCGTTGAGCGCGCCAAAGGCCAGCGGCCCCGCCAGGACCGCGCCCGCCGCCGCGCCGGCCGCCGCCGGCAGGCTGCCGCCCAATTGCCGTACCCAGACGAACAGGCCGCCGACCGCCAGCAAAAACGCGAGCAATCCCCACGCGCGGTCCGCCGCGATCACGCCGATCGCCTTGCCCGCCAGCCCGACCAGCAGCACGTGCAGCGGGCTGGTGATGCCCGCCACCGGCGCCTGGGGATTGATCGCGAAAAGGTTGTGCTCGGCGAGGTTGCGTGCCGCCGTCAGGGTGATGTAGCTGTCGTCGATCGGAAACGCCTCGGCGAGGCCCGCCAGCGGGAACAAAGTCCAGAAATAAACGATGACGGCGGTCAACAGAACCGCCGCCAGCGCCCACCGCGGCGCGGTCGAATCGTCGGCCTCGAACCGCTCGCCGCGCGCCGCCAGCCAAAGTAGCCCGGCCGTCCATCCGATAAAAAGCAACAACAACATCCGCTTGCCATCCCCGACTGTTCCAGCGGCATTTAATGACATCGCACCGAAAATAACAACGGCCATTTCACCCGGCGCGAAAAATTGCCTTCGGCGGCGGGCGGCGCGATTTGCAATTTCCGGGACCTTCGTTAGTATACGAGCGATTTTCCATCGGCTTGCGAACAGGGAGATAAAAGGAAATGCCGAATCCCCAAATGATTTTGCTCGGCCTGATCGGGCTCAGCTACCTGCTGATTCTCGGGGTGCTGATCACCGGCATTTTACAACTCGTGCAAAAAAACAGCGCTTCCTTGAAAGTCATGCATCGTTGGGCGGTGATCCCGACGATCTTCTTTTGGATCCTGGTGCACATCGTCGCGATCCTGTTGACGAAAATGGTGCTGGTGACCTTTCTGCTGTTTTTGGCCCTGGCCTTCGCCGGCGCCCTCAGCGGCTGGCTGGTCAAACCGGGCGCGCGGCGGATCATGCACATGATCTTCGGGGTGATGACCTTTTTGCTGTTTACCCTGTTCATCTTCCGGTTCCTTCTGGTCGCGGCCTGATCGAACCGGCCGCGGCCGCTGTCGAAACGAGTCGGAACCATGACCGAAGGGTTGTTCGCTTCCGGGGAACCCCGGAAAATCACCTTTTGGGCGTTTACCGCCTTCCTGCTGGCCGGCCTGGCCGTCGCCGCGGTGGCCATGGCCTATCTGATGCGCCAGGCGCCGGGTTCGCCGAAAGATCCCCCGATCACGCTGATCATCGCGCCGGGCGCCGCGCCGGCCGATATCGCCGCTCAACTGGAAAAATCCGCCCTGATCGCCGACCGGCGCGGCTTCCTACTGCTGGCCCGTTACCGCGGACAGGACATCAAATTGAAGGCCGGCGAATATCAGATCGCCCGCGGCCTGCCGCTTAAGGAAGTGCTGGGCATTCTGGTCGCCGGTAAAACCGTGCTGCATCGCTTTACCGTGATACCCGGGCAGACCGCCGCCCAGGTGGCCGCCGCCTTGAAAAGCGAGGGCGTCGACCCGCGCAACGAGGCCGCCGCACTGATGAACGACGCCGCCTTCGCTGCCTCGCTCGGCGTGCCGGCCAAGCGCCTGGAGGGCTATCTCTACCCCGAAACCTACGCCTACGAGCGCGGGGAGGACGCCCGCGCCCTGCTGGCGCGCATGGTCGCCCAATTCGACAAAATCTGGAAAAGCAAACTGGCCGACACGGCGGCGAAACAGGGCCAAAGCCGGGAACGAATCGTCACCCTGGCGAGCATCATCGAGAAGGAAAGCGGTTATTCGCCCGAACGGCCGCTGATCGCCCGGGTCTTTTTCAACCGCCTCGCGGAAAAGATGCCTCTGCAAGCCGATCCGACCGTCATTTACGGCCTGGGCGACAAATACAAGGGCGACCTGACCCGCGAACACCTCGCGACCGACACGCCGTTCAACACCTACACGCGGCCGGGGCTGCCGCCGGGGCCGATCTGCAATCCCAGCCTCGACGCCCTGGAAGCGGCGCTGTCGCCGGCGGAGGGTTCGTGGCTGTATTTCGTCGCCAACGACGAGGGCCGGCACGCGTTTTCCACCACTTATGGCGAACACCAGCTCAAGGTGAATCGCTATCAGCGTCAGGGCGCGGGCGAATGAGGCGGCAAACGGCCATCCTCCTCGCCTGGCTGCTGCTCGGCGGCTGCGTGACCATGGCCAAACCGGACCTGACCGATTTTTCCAGCCTCCGAGGCTACGAAGCCGCCGGGGTGAACCTCCGCCTGCCGAAGTATTTCAAACGCTTCGAGGAAAACGGCGCGTTCCTTTTCCGCCCCGAGCCGCCGGTCCGGCCGTCGCCGGGCGTGTTGGTGAAGCCGGAAAAAACCAAGGACGACATGGCGGCGCTGGAAGCCGCCTACAACAAGGTGACCGAAAAAATGGGCGGCATGCCGGTGGTCATCCGGCGGTCGATCGCCGGCCGCGAAACCCCCGGTCTGCAAGATCAGTTGATCACCCATTTCATCTGGATTTACGCGCTCAAGGGCGCGGACGGCCAGGTGCGGATTCTGCAGATCATCGCGCCGGTCCAGTGGACCGACGAACAGGTGCTGGCGTTTCACGACCTGGTGGTGCAAAACCTGACCCTGGTCGATGACGCAGCGCGTTGACGCGCCGCCGGGCAGGCATTAAGCTGCCGGCCGGGTTCTCGCTTTCGGAACCGACCTTCTTTCGTATCGCGCGGAGGTTTTCGGCATGGCGATTTTCGAAATCCTTTCGGGCCTCGGCGGCGTGGCGGTGCTGGATGTGCTGGCCGCCAAGGTGTTCGAGCGGTTCTACCGCAACGAACGCCGCCCCGAGGCGGTGCATTTCACGACCACCGAAGACGGCTGGACGCTGGCGCTGCACCAGTACGATCCGCCCGCCGGCGTCGCCCGGAAACGGCCGGTGATCTGCTGCCACGGCCTGTCGGGCAATCACCACGGCTTCGACCTGACCGCCCGCACGAGCCTGGCGCGGTTTCTGGCCGCGGCCGGCCATCCGACCTTCCTGCTGGACCTGCGCTGCGCGGGCTTGTCGGACAAGGGCCGCGTCCTCGGCGGCAAGGCCATCGCCTGGAAACTCTCGGACCACTACCGCTTCGACGCGCCGGCCGCGATCCGCAAGGTGCTCGAACTGACCGGCGCCGACCGCCTGCACTGGATCGGCCACAGCATGGGCGGCATGATCGCCTACGCCTTCTTGCAGACGCCGCTCGCCGATCAAATCTCGCGCTGCGTCATCCTGGCCAGCCCGGCGAAATTCGACGCCATGCGCCCGCTTCACCGGTTCGGCTTCCTGCTCAAGGCGATTCCCGCCGTCCCGCTGCGAACCTTCACGCAGAGCACCGCGCCGCTGTTCGAGTCGGTGAAGTTTCTGCAAAAAATGAGCGGCAACCTCAATCTGCTGCCCGGCCACGCCGCGCTGTCGGCGGTCAACTGCCAGGACCAGACTCCGTCGGCGCTGCTGCGCGACTTCACGCGGTTCATCGACGCCGGCCATTTCGTCGGCGACGACGGCGCCGACCTGGTGGCGGGCCTGGACCGCGTCCGGACGCCGATGCTGTTCATGGTGGGCGCGGCGGACGAGTTGGCCGCGAACGGTTCGATCCAGGCCGCCTACGAAGCCTGCGGCGCCGCCGAGAAGGACCTGGTCCTGCTCGGGACGCGGCACGGGCAGCGCACCGAGTACGGCCACCTGACGATCCTCCTGGGCGGAAACGTTTACGAGGAAGTCTTCCCGCGCATCACCGCCTGGCTGGCCAAGGGTTGATTCCCGGTCCGCCGCGCCCTAAGCTTGAGCCGCACTAACCCGGAGGGGAACCTTGCGTTTCCGTTGGCTGATGCTTGGCTTGCTAATGGCGGCGGCGCTGCTGGCGCTCGGCGGTTGCGACGACGGTTCGGACGACGACGAGGATTCCTGCCCGTCGTTCGCCGATATGCAACTCCTGCCCGAGACCGGCGTCGCCGACACCCAATTCGTGCTGTGGATCAAGATGCGCGACAAACAGGTCAACCGCGAACTCGACCGCGTGATCGCGCAGCTTTACCTGGTCGACGGCCGGTCCAACAACAAGACCTTCGATCTGGTGCGGGTCGAGGACGACCCCTACAAATACATCCGCACGTTCAACGGCGACGAGGTGTGCGAAACGGGCACCTGCACGCTGTTTTTCCGCGTGATCGCCGAACACAAGGACGGCTGCAAGAAATCCTTCGACACCCCCCTCTTCCAAGTCGTGATCGACCAGGGAGCGGATGACGACACCGAATAGACACGACGGGACGACCATGGATCTGAACCAATACCTGGCGAACGGCGCGGCGCGAGTGGAAACGCGGCTGCGGGAATTGACGGTGGGCGACGCGGGACCGTTCCATCTGGTCAAGGAAGCGATGGAATATTCGCTCTTCGCGGGCGGCAAACGGATCCGTCCGATCCTGTGCCTGGCCGCCTGCGAGGCCTGCGGCGGCGACGAGGACGTCGCGCTGACCATCGGCTGCGCCCTGGAGATGATTCACACCTACACGTTGATCCACGACGACCTGCCGGCGATGGACAACGATGATCTGCGGCGCGGCCGGCCCTCGAACCACGTGGTCTACGGCGAAGCCCAGGCGCTGCTGGCCGGCTGCGGCCTGCTGACGTGGGCTTACGAGGTGCTGACCCTGCCGGGCCGCCAGGGCCGGATGCCCGCCGCGACGGCGCTGCGCCTCATCGCCGAAACCAGTCAGGCGATCGGCTGGCAGGGCACGATGGGCGGCCAGAGCCTCGACATGATCTTCACCCAACGCGGCCATTCCACCCGCGACGAATTGCAATTCATGGAACAGGCCAAAACCGGCAAGCTCATCGTGACCGCGATCCGCGACGGCGCCCTTGCCGCCGGCGCCGATGAAACCGCCGTCGAGCGGCTGACCCGCTTCGGCGATCTCATCGGCCTCGCCTTCCAGGTCGCCGACGACATTCTCGACGTCGTCGCCGAGGAGGGCAAACTGGGCAAGCCGATCGGTTCCGACCTGCGGCAGGGCAAGACCACCTGGGTCGACCACCTGGGCCTGGACGAGGCTCGCCGGTATTTGCAAAGCCTGCTGGCCGAGGCCCTGATCGCCATCGAATCGTTCGACGACCAAGCCGCACATTTGCGCGGCCTGGCGCATTTCATCGTCGAGCGCGCCTACTGATTCTTTCGCCGCATCCGCGTTCCGCCGACTCATCATTTACAGGATCGATAGGGATGTGCCACACCTTTTATCCTGCAAAAAAGCCACTCTTTGGTGCCACGGTCGTCGATCCTTCAGGATCGATGGCCGTGAGGGTTTAAGATCAAGGCGCGAGTGCCGCTTGAAAAACAATCATTTTAGGAAATAATTATTCAGGCGGGCATTCAAGCCACCCATCGAGGCATTTTTGGAGAAATGGCAATGAACAACCGGCTGATGATTTGTTTTCTTTTTCTTCTTCTCGGCGCCTTTTTCACCGTTTCCTGCGACCATTCCAGCGACAATGACGATGACGACAATAACGACTCGGGAACGGATGACGACGCATTTGTCTACCCGCCGGTCTGCACCGAACCCTACGTGGAAAACGCCGCCTGGCTCGACCCGGAGTATTTCTACTTTCAAGCCGAGGAATTCGACGAGTTGTACGGCAGGACCTTCGTCCCGGCGACCGTGACGCCGGACGGCGAGAAAATCATTTTCGCAACCGCCGATTGGCAACTATCCTTCAAATGGAAAACCGACCGGCCACATCCGTTTACCGATCAAATGGAGGTTTTGCTGTTTGCCGGATCGCAACCTCTGCACGACTGGGCGGATACGCACGAGCCATTGCTCTGGGTGCTTGACCCGGCCGGCGATTTGTTGCTGTATCACGACCCAAATCTGATCGCGGAACCGATCGACAGTCGACCGCTTTCCTTCACCTTCGAAGAACAGTGCCGATATTCCTCCGGCCAACAACCTCCGACCGGTCCCGGTGTGAATTGGCTTTATGTTGACGCCATGTCGTTGACCGGGCAGGTCGGTGAAGTGTCCTTTTCCGCTTCACCCGGCGGCGAGCCGACGATCAGCGACGACGGCCTTTACGATGTCTACTTGCCCGTCAGCTATTACGGCAAAAACGATGCCGACTGCGACGACTGTTCCAACTATGTTCGGAGGGCGTTGCTCGAAATCGTCCGGCGCCCGGCCGACTAGCGCGCCCAGCCGCGCTCGCGCGCGGCGCGCATCGCGGCGAACAGCGCATCGGGCCGCACCACCCGGTAGCGGTCGTCCAGGCCGGCGACGAACGATTGGATATAGGTCGGCGAGGTGACCCACCCGTTGACGCCGATGAACACGAACGTCGGCACATCCGGATAGAAATATTCCTTGGCGATCGCGGCCTCCGCCAGGATGTCGCCGATCTGCTCCGGCCCGACCAGGTAGGTGTACTGGCTGTGCACCACCGGCGTGCCGTTCGTCGAAAAATACCAACCCTTGTCGGCCGTCGGCCAGTAATCCATGTAGATGCCGAGCAGATCGAGCGCCGCGCCGTAGCGGTTGGCGAGATCGTCGGACAGGGTCAGGTCGTCGTTGAGCAGCCACAGCGTGCGCATCGCCGCGCGATCGAGGCAGGTTTTCGATTTGGCCAGAAACGGGTCGAGGTCGGGGTAGCGGTTGGGATAGATGTAGCCGACGCCCGACACCGGGCCGAGGACGAAATCGTTTTCGTCCATCCGGTCGTAGTAGAAACCGAGCACGTCCGGGGCCAGATCGTACAGGCTGCACGACAGCTCCCAGCCGATCGGCAGTTCGCCGTAGGCCGGGTCATCGAACCAGTCGGGCATCCAGCGGTTGGCGTAGGCCAGCGAATCGCCGTCGGTGTAGGCGAACGCCACGTGAATCCGGTTTTCGACCTCCGGCCAATCGACGACGTGCTCCTGGGTGATCGGCAGCGGCGGCAGGCCGGAATGCGCGCTGAGGTTCGGCGTGTAATCGGCCGCCACCAGGTACTTGCCGTACTGCGAGAAGAGTATCACGCCGAGCAATTCGTCGAGCGGCCAGCCGAGGATCGGGATATCGCGCGGGGTGGCGGCGAGGATTTCCTCGAGCAGCGGCCGTTCGGCGTAATGGTGCGGGTCCAGTTGCAGGGTGAAGACGCGCTGGGCGATCAGGTAATCGCGCAGCGGCATCAGCCCGTCCTGCAGAAACGCCATGATCTCGTGGTTGCAGTCGAGCCAGAGTTCCGCGAACGCCCAGGTATAAAGTTCGACGTGGTCCGCGAAGCGCCCGCGCAGATCCTCGACGAGCGGCAGGCCGCGCCCCTCGAGCGCCGGAATCAGATCCGGGTGGGCGATCACCGCCTGACGCAATCCGGCCAGTGTCGTCGCCACGTTCACCGTTTGCGGCAAATCCGGATCGTAAACGACGTAGCCCGAAACATCGCCGAGGAAGCCGTCGAACACGGCCCAGGGATCGGCGGCTGTCTCGCTGGTGACGCCCCATTTGGTCTGCATTTCCGTCAGCCAGCGGCCCTCTTCCTCGTGCGTGCCGTCGTTGTAGGGCAGCGGCGACGGGTCGAAATAAAGGCGCGGCTCGGTCTGCGCAAGCACGCCCTGCAACGAAACGAACAGCAGCCGCTCCGCGTCCGTCAGATTCAGGCCGTCGATCACGATCAGGTGGTGCGGCTCCGGCGACTTGGGAAAGAGCGGCGAGGCGTCATCGTCGTCGTCATCGTCGTCCGCCACCGACACCGCCGCCGGATCGCCCGCCGGTCGTTCGTCCGTGGCGCCGGCGGACCGGCTGGAGTGATGATCGTCGCCGAACCACGAACCGGCGCAGCCCGCCAGACACAACAAGGCCGCCAGCCAAGCGAGGCAAACCGCGCGCTTCATGGCCGGCCTCCTTTCCCGAGCCCAACCAGCAAAGCCGAAAGGATCCGGTTCACCGCGTCGTGTGGGTCCAATCCTTCCCAGCCGCCGCCGAGGGTCAGCGCGCCGCCGAAGGTCGGATCGGCGAAATAGAAGTAGTAGGGCTCGTACGCGCCGTCCGCGGCGTAGCTTCGGCCGTCGTAGGCATGGTCCGCGTCGAGCAGGGTGTCGATTCCCGGATCCCAGACGCCGTTGTCGTTGTTGTCGATGAAACTCTCGGTGCGGTCGACGACGAAGTAATGCAGTTCCGGATCGCCGGCCGCCAGATCGAACAGCGGCAGGATGTCGCGGACGCTGACGAGGTTGTCGTAGATCGCCGCCAGAAACAGGCCCGTCGCGGCGTCCGCCGGCACGTAGGACGCCGTGAACAGGTTCAGGAGCAATGACAAGTCCAGCGGACGGTCGTCGACCATGCCGTCGCCGATCGAGTAGGTATCGCCTGCGGCGGCCACGGCGGTGAGGTCGCCCGCGACCGTCACCGCGGTCGCGGTGTTGGCGGTGATGGCGAACACCTGCAACGCCTCGTATTGCTCGGCCTGCTCGACGTTCGGGTTGAGCACGGCGCCGACCAGCGCGCCGGGCGTCCAGGCGGCCGTGGCGTCGGTCAACGTGGTCGCGGTCAGCGCGGTGGATTGGCCAAGCGCGAAATCGTTGTCGTAGCCGTCGTCGGCCTGCTCTTCGGGCGGGTCGCTGCCGAACCAGCTTTGCGCGACCGCCGTCAGGGCGTCGTCGGTCATCAGCGCCAAGACGGCATTGAGCAGGGCGTTGGTTTCACCGCCGATCAACTCGCCGTCGAGCCGGATGTTCAGCGCCAGCCGGTCGTTCCGCCAGCGCACGACATCGTCGGTCTGATCGTCGGTCTCCCGGCGCAGGGCGTCGAGCCAGTCGTCGCCGATCTCCCCCGGATCGACGAAATCGTCGAACGGATTGAGCGGCGTGTCGTTGTCGTCCAACCAGTAATGCCCGTCGCCGTCGTTGTCGTCGGTCAGCGCGCCCAGCGCCAGTTGCGTGTCCCGCTTGGCGCCGGCCAGCAGCGCGTAGCAGTCGATACCGTCGGGATCGGCCGGGTCGTGCAGCGTCAGAAAATTCGGAAAGCGGTCCATTTCCTGGACCAGCAGATCCAGGTTTTGCAGCAGCGCCAGCCAGTAATCGATGTTCATCGCGCCGTTGTCCAGGTCGTGCGCCGCGACGTGCCGCAGCACCGCGCGCGCCTCGTAGCACAGCGCGGCCAGCAGGTGCGCCTCGGCGCGATCGTGCTCGCCCCGGCCATCGACCGTCTCGCCCGGCAGCTCGATCGCGTGGTCGAACCAGACGAACCGGATCGGCGGCAGGCGGTAGACAAAGTTCTCGTCGGCCCGCGCCGGCGCGAGGTCCGCGATCATCTCGTCGAACATCGGCAGGATGATTTCAAGCAGGTAGACGGTGATCAGCGAGGTCGGGAGGTCCTTCCACCCCGTTTCCGATTTGGCCGGATCGAGAAAGTCGCCGATGAAATCCTCGATCAGCGGCAGCGGGACGATCAGTTGCATCAGCGTCCGGCCGTACCGGCAACGAGCGAGGTCCATGGGCTCGACGGGGCCGTCGTTGTCCGGATCGGCGTCGGTCAGTTTGGCGATCGCCACGCGGTAGTCGGTGAGGGCAATCGAAAAATTGGCCGCGGCGATATTGGCCTCGGCGCGCTTCATGTCTTCCCACGCCGTTCCCGCGGTGGTCGTGTCGTCGTCGTTGTCGTCGTTGTCATCGTTGTCGTCATCGTCGTCGTTGTCGTCATCATCGTCGTCGTCGCCCGGCGATTGATCGTCGTCGTTGTCGTCGTCGTCCGGCGTCTGGTCATCGTCATCATCCGCGGTTTGATCCGAATCGGAATCGGAGTCCTCGCCGGCGCAACCGCCCGCCGCGCCGACCGCCAAAAACAACAGCAAAACGAACGGGAAACCCCGCCGAAGAATGGCCGACATCTGGAAACCCCCTATCCCGCACCGAGGTGGAGAAGGATATTTTACGCCGAAGACGAAGGTTTTTCACCAGCCCGGCCGCTCCGGGCGAGGCGCGCGTTTTTCGGCCGCCGACGGCCGAAACCTTTCGCTTGCGAAAAACCCCTTCGGTATCGTATCGTTAACAAACTTATGGCCTTTGACAGGCAAAGGAGTGGTGTACGTTGAAACGGTTTGTGCCTCATATCGCGATCGCCCTGGTGGGGATCGTTTGCCTGGCGGTGATCTGGCATCTCGAGCCGCCGATTACCATGCTCAAAAAAACGCCGCGGCCGCAGCCGGCCGACAACGCCGCCGTCCGCGACTTCTTCGTGCGCCTGGAAAGCAACCGGCCGCTGGAACTGACCGAGCTGCGGGTGACGATCGCCTGGGACCGTGCGCGGCTCGTCGCGCCGCGTGTCTGGCACGCCAATCAGACCCGCGCCTATCGCCCGCAGACGGAAATCAAACCCGGCCGGATGACGCTGACCTTCCAAAATCCGCGGCGCCCGGAAAGCCGCATCGTCGGCCCGGGCCGGCTGGCGCGCCTCGCCTTCCGGCAGGTCGACCGCCGGCGGCCGCTCGACCTGGACGCCCTGCGCATCGTTTCGGCCGAAGGTCTGACGGCGGACGGGCGCCGGGTGCCGGTGCGTGATTTGTCCTTCGTGCGCTACGAACCGCGAGCGAAGCACCGCCGGGGCGGTCCTTCGCTCCCACCGGGTAGGGAGATCGAGATTTGAACGACATCGTCACGTCAAACAGCCTGGGCGCCGAACCGAGCGTCAAAAAGTTCGCCCTGGAGGAATACATCTCCATTTTGCGTTACCGCAAATGGCTGCTGGTCATTCCCGTGGTGACCCTGACGATCGTGACCGCCTTCGCCAGCCTCTTCATGAGTAACATCTACCGCGCCCAGACGACGATCCTGGTTTCCGGCGGCGACGTCTCGGGCGAACTGGTGCCGTCCACCGTCACCAACGCCATTGAAGACCGCGTGCGCACCGTGCGCGAACAGATCCTCTCCGAAACCCTGCTGCTCAACGTCATTCAGACCTACGAACTGTTTCCCGAGATGGCCAACGGGCCGACCGAGGACCGGATCGGGCGGATGCGCTCGAACATCAAGATCACCGTCAACGGCAAGGACATGTTCGCCATCAGCTACACCGGCGACGACCCCCTGACCGTGCAGAACGTCACCAACCGCCTCGCCCAGATGTTCATCAGCGAAACCTACGGCGACCGGCAGAAGGCCGCCACCGCCACGGCCGAGTTCCTGGCGCAACAATTGAACGAAATCAAGGAACAGCTCGACAAGCAGGAGCAGAAGGTCGCCGCGTTCAAGCGGGAGCACATCGGCGCGCTGCCCGAGCAGATGGAAGCCAACCAGCGCACCCTCGACCGCCTGCAGGCGCAATTGCAAAGCCTCGGCGAGCAGATGGCCGCCGCCGAGGACCGGAAGGTGCTGCTCGAAACGCAGATGGCGCAGGTGCAGGGCCAGTTGATGGCCGCGGGTTCGGGCCAGATCGTCACCATGCAGGATCAGCTCGAACAGCTTCAGGCGCAACTGACGCAGATGGAACAGACCCTCACCGCCGAGCACCCGGACGTGAAGGAACTCAAGTCCAAGATCGCCAAGCTGAAAAGCGACATCGGCAGCGACCAGACGGTGGACGGCAAGCAATACCACGTCAATTCGGTCAACCGCATGATGTTCGAACGGCTGCAGCAGACCACCCTGGAAATCCGCTCGATGGAGAAGCAGCGCGGCAGCATCATGGGACAGGTGGCCGAACTGACCAACCGCGTTTCCGGCTCGCCGGCCGTCGAACAGGAACTGTCGGTGCTGGAACGCGACCTGACGAAACTGCGCGAAACCTACCAGGACCTGCAGAAGAAACACATGGAAGCCAAGCAGTCCGAGGAACTGGAATCGCAGCAGAAGGGCCGCCAGTTCAAGATCATCGACGAAGCGCGCTTCCCGGAAAAACCCTACAGCCCGAACCGCCCGCGGCTGGTCGCCCTCTCCTTCACCCTCGGCCTGATCATCGGCCTGATCGCCATTTTCGTCGCCGAGCACCTCGATCACAGCTTCCGCGACGACGACGACCTGTCGCGGTTCGCCAACCAGTCGGTGCTGGCGACCATCCCGCGCTTCACGCTCGAAGCCGATCAGATCCGCCGCGCGGGCATCATCAAGATCGTCCTGGCCGTCGCGGCGGCGCTGGGCTTTTTGCTCACGCTGTTTCTGATTCTCAAGATCGGCTTCGGCTTCAATCCGTTCGCCTTGCTGAAAAAGTAAAACGAAGCCTTCCCGGCCGGAATGGCCGACTTTTATCTCGTCCTATCAAGCGAGCCCGCGCCTCGCGGGCGAGTCGAGAAATCGCTTTCCTTTGAAAAGGATAAAGTTCACTCCACTTGCCGCCAAAGACTCACTCGGCCGGAAGTGCAGATTTTTGTCTCGCCCTCGACAGCAACCCGTTTGGTCGCGATCATGAACATATCAAATCTTTGATATAAATATGTTTGTTATTGACAATATTTATCACCGAGATATACTTGTTTTGCGTCTTCTCTTGACCGAATAGGGGATTTTTTCAATGGAGGGGAACAGTGGTGAAGCGTTGCTTTCTTATTTTCCTTCTTCTCTTTCCGGTTTTCGGCGTGATCGCGCTGGTCAACCATGAAACCAATTCTCAAAGCGCCGAAAACGAGAAGTCCTCGACCGTTTCACTCATCAACCATCGTGACAAAGTCGATGTTTTCGAGGACGAACAACTGGGCGACGGCGCCTTTGCCGAATGGTCGGCAAAAGGATGGTGTGATTGGGATGCCAAGGAAGCCTGCGACGTTTCCACGCTAAAAATCACCGGCTCGAAAATAAAAGATAAATCGCTTCGCCTTACGGTCAGGGATCGCATTGGATCGCTGGAAAAGGAAATCGCCGCGACCGAAATTTTTTTGCCGAAGAATCAAGTTCTTTATGTTCCCTTGGACGCATTACCCGCGTTGACCCTGCACGACAAACAATATGAATACACCACGACCATCAAGGTCGATTTGTTCGTACCGGCCATCGAATCGGGCGGAAATAAGTATCACCAAATGCTCGCGCCGCTTTTCGTGGCGATCAACGAAGATGAGGCGCGCGTCGAAATCATGGATTTTTCCGCTCGCGAGGAAATTTATCCTTATGGCTTTACCACCGACCAAGGGCAGGCCGAGGTCACCCGAATATTGGCCGAGAACCATGACGGCGAATGGATTGAGGATATCGGCCCCGGCATCTAGAGGGTAGGTCGACGACTATTTAGGAGGGATAACCAGAAATGAGAACACACTTGGCAACCGTTGTCGTTTCGTCGATATTGTTGTTCCTGTCGACATCGGCCGAAGCGTTTACCCGCAATTTCGACATTTGCTTCAAATACGACGTGGAATTCAGCAACGCCGCCCAAGGCGATTACTATGAAAACAACGCGGTCGATCAAAAGGCATACGGAATTCATGCGATCTTTACGGACATCACCGACTCGGGAAACCCGATCACGGTCAAGAGCGATTATACGGATTTCGACGGTTGCGTGAACCTCAATCTCGACACGGCCAAAACCTATCGGATCAAACTGACCGCGAAGGCGCAATTGCACAATTCCAATTATATCTATGCGAAAAGCGCCTACGAAGGTGGCGTTCAACATACGCAGATCGTCGCCACTGCTTTTCATCCACCGATTTCCGGCGACGCTGGACCTTTTGTCTATTCCTATAACAGTACGTGGAAAGTTTCGAATGTGATGGCGGCGGCTGGCTTTTCGGTCGATCGGCGGCCGGCGGGAGTATCTGGTCATAGTGTTTATTATTACACCGAACCATGCGATCCTCTCGAACCGGATTCTGCTTGTCATCGTAGTGAGCAAGGTTGTTTTCTTGGTGCGGGTTGCCGCGACAATAAGTTTTGTGTCTCACATGAAACCGGCCATGACTTACTCGATGAAAGAAAATTCAATGTGGATCATCACAACACTTACCTTCTTAACGATCCCGATTGCCCTTGCGTAAATAATGGTAATATTTGCGATCATCGATATCATTCTCTGGAGTGGAAATCCGCCGCTGTTTGGGAAGGATTTGCCGATTTCTATGGATCAGCCGCCTGGAATGACGCCGCCTATCCTGATGATTGCGAATATGGCAGCAACGATTGCGGCACTAGTGGTAGTTACATCACAACCGTACCCTGTTGCGTCGATTCAGATTGCGATGGAAAAGGTGTGGAAGGCGATGTGACCAATTTCCTTTGGGATTTATATACCGCGGTAGAACTAACGCTCAGCGAAATCGCCGACATTTACGTCTGGTCCGACACACCAAATTGGGTGCAGGAAACCATCTATGAAGACCTGATGGAATCGGCGGTCGAGACTCTCTCCTATCTCGGTCAAAACGATTGGGATGGATATGCCTCTGATAACGGCGTCGATTATGGGGAGGAATAACCAAATGTCAGATAAATACACTGTCAGTCTAATATTTTTTACATTGGTGGGTATAACAATCGGCCTTGCCTGTTTCGCCGACGATGACGATGACAACGATAACGAGGACCATGACAGCGATCAGGACAATGATTACGAGGACGATGATGATTCTTCCAGTTCCGCGGATGACGACAACGGCGGCGATGACGATGACGATAACGATTCTGCGGATTATTGCGAGGAACATCAGGGCGACTTATGGGAACCGGCGCTGTTTAACGCAACTTTGATGGTGAACGGAATTGCGGTAGAAATGCCGGCAACCGTTCACCTGTCCGATACCCTCGCGCTGGCGATCGAATACGATGATCCTGATTGCGATCTCTGGAAGGCAGGGATTACACCAGAACCGAATGAACCATACAATGAGGAAATGCTGGAGATCATCCAAAACCCATACCTACTTCCAGACATTGGCTGTTCCAGTGTCATCGACGGAGAACCCTATTATCTGCCGTTGGAAACAAGCCACTTCTATTTTCCGGCATCAATCGAACGGATCAATCCATTACGTTTGGTTCTGGTGGATGATTGTCTCAACATCAACGATAATGACGAAATTCAATATCTCGATTTCACGGTGGTGGAAGATTAGACAAAGGCAAGTCGGATAAGCAATGAAACGCAAAGGCCTGTTCGTGATATTCTTAGCAATGGTTATAGGACTTTACCTCTCCTTCGCTTGTTCAACCGATGACGACGACAATGACGATAACAATAACGACAGCAATTTGGATGATGACGATAACGATAACGACAATGATGATACTTCAAGCAGCATGGATGACGACAGCGGCGATGACACGGATGATGATACGTCGGATTATTGCAGTGAACATCAAGGAGATGATTGGGAACCGGCGTTGTTCAGTACAACCCTCTTGGTGAATGGCGAGGAAGTCGAAATGCCGGCAACCGTTCACCTGTCCGATACCCTCGCGCTGGCGATCGAATACGAGGATCCGGATTGCAATCTGATCGGCGGCCGCATTACCATTAATCCAAATCCTAATGAGATATACCGGTATGAAATCGAAAAAATTCTTCCCGGAGCGTACATTCTTGAGGATATTGGCTGTTCGAGCAATGAGGAAGGAGAACCATATAATCTGAGTCTCGATACCAATAATTTTTATTTCCCATCTCCGATCATTCGCTCGTATCCGCTCATTCTTTATATGAGTGATGTCTGCGGCAATATAAACGACAAAGAAGAAGCTCAATATCTCGACTTCACGGTGGTGGAGGATTATCGCGCCGATTGAGCTTATCAAACCCTGCGAGGGCTTCTGTTTTTCATTAAGGCAATACCGGTTTTTCCCGGATCGATCCTCGCCAATCCGATCGATGATTTCCCTTTTTAAAAATCCTCTACTTGCACCTTTTTTCAAATCCCGCTAGATGAAACCCATGATTCGACGCGTCAGCCTTTTCTGCGCCCTGGTGGGCCTGGCCTGGGCCGTTTCGGCCGCCGGCGAGGACCTGGCGGCGCTGTATCAAAAAGCGCTCAAGGCCTTTTACGCCGGCGAGTACGTCGACGCCGAAAGCGATTTCGCCACGGTCTATCGCCTGGCGCCCCAGGCGCCGTACGCGGCGGACGCGGCGTTCAAGGCGGGCGAGGCGGCGTTTCGCCAGGAACGCTACGCGGCGGCGGTGCGGCATTTCAGCCACTACCTGCGCGCCTACCCGATCGGTTCGTCCGCCGACGAGGTGAAAATCCGCCTGGCGCAGGCGCGGCAAAAGGCCGACCGGATCGACCAAATCCTGCCGCTGCCGGAGGTGCGGACCGAGTGGCCCCGGCTCGTCGCCGCCTGGGCCGACCAACTGCCGCTCGACTACGGCAAGGACGTCGAAAAATACCTCGGCTCGCTGGCCAAGAACGGTTACAACGCCGTGGTGATCAACGCCTACAAGCTGCCCGGCGCCGCGCCGCTCACCCGCGAGGAAGGGCCGGCCTGCCCGGCGGGCGCCTATTTCGCCTCGGCGACCGTGCCGGTCTGCCGCGATCAACTCGACGATTGGATCGCCAACGCCCACAAGTTCAACCTGCGGCTGATCGCCGTGCTGCCGGTCCGTACGCTGGTGCAGAACGCCGCGCCGGAGCAGTGGGATCGCCGCTTCGACCCGAAAACCAACGAGCTGGCAGCCGATCCCCGGGCGCTGGACCTGTTCGCCCCCGGCGCGCCCGAGCGTCTGGCGCAAATCGCCGCCGAGCTGGCCGCCGCCGGTCCCGACGCCATCTGGTTCGGCGGCGACCTCGAATTCGCGCCCGACGAGGGTTATTCCGCCGGCGCGATCGCCGCGGCCGAACAGAGTTTCAATCGCCCCATCGACGCGCCGAAATTGCTGGCCGCGCTGTCCTTCGACTCCGGCGGCCGCGCCCGGCAGGGGCTGGCCGATCCGGCGTTTGCCGCCTTGTGCGAAGCCCGCTCCGGCCGCCTGGTGGCGGTGCTCGGGCAGTTGATCGCGGCGGTGAAAAAGGTGCACCCGTCCTGCCGCCTGGGGGCGATCGTGTCGGCGGCGGCGGTCGCCGACCCGATGGCCGCCCTGCGCGACGACGGGCTGGACCTCGACGGCCTGGCGGGCCTGCCGCTCGACCAACTGGCGGCGGACCTCGACTGGCGGTCGTGGAAACTGACGCGCGGTTTGACAGCCCAAAAGGCCTATGCTTCGATGAGCGATCTTTCCGCCCAACTGGCCCGCGTCGTCGGGCGTCCCGAACGGGGCGCGGCGATCTTCCGCGGCCAGTCGGCCAGCGCCGCGCGGCCGTTGCCGCGCTGGGAAATCGAGGGCGGCATCGCGGCCTTCATGGCCGGCCGGACGTTCGGCCTGGTGCTGGCGCCGCCGCTGGCCGGACCCGTCGCCGGGCTGCTGACCGCGCCGGCCGAACCGGGCGGCGAACCGGGGAAAACCGAATGAAAAAAATCCTCTTCGTGGTGCTCGTGTCGTTGCTGGGCGCGCTCGCCGGCTGCACGCCGGAAAAACCGCCGCGCGGCGCGGTGACGCTCGCCTTCACCAACGACGCCCGCGGCGGGCTGGCCGATTGCGGTTGCGCGAATCAACCGCTCGGCGGGCTGGCGCGGCGCATCGGCTACCTGAAAAAATTGCGCGCCGCAAACGCCGACCGGACGCTCCTGGTCGAAAGCGGCGATTTCCTCTATCCCGAGGAACCGGCGCCCTGGGGCGAACCGGAAAAGGCGGCCGCCCGCGCCGAAACCATCGCCAACGCCTACCGCATCGCCGGCTACGACGCCGTGCTGTTCGGCCAGCGCGATTACGCCCTCGGCGTGGCGCCGCTGAAAAAGCTGGCGGAAAAGATGGCCGTGCCGATCCTCGGCGCCAACGTCCTGGACAAGCAGACCGGCAAACACTTCTGGCGCGAATCGCTGATCGTCCAACGCGGGGGCCTGCGCATCGGCCTGATCGGCGTGATCGGTCTGCCGCGCGAGCCGGCGACCGTGTGGCGGTCGGAAGTGGAGGTCGTTTCGCCGATCGACGTCACCCGGCGGGTCGTCGCGGAACTGCGCCCGCAGGTCGATCTGATCGTGCTGGCGGCCAACCTGGACGCCGCGCTGCTCAAGGAATTGCTCGGCCAGGTGCCGGGCATCGATTTCGTCCTGCGCAGCAACGACGCCGGCAAGATCACCCACCGGGTCGAGATCATGCACGACGTGCCGACCGCCTGCCTCTTTGCCGGCGGCCAGTACGTCGGCCGGTTCGACATCACCTTCGTCGAGCCGAAAAAGCTGTTCCAGGATCTGAGCGAACGCGACATCCTGCAGCGGAAGATCGACCAGTACCAGGCCTACGTCACGGCGATGGAAAAGGAAGCCGGCGGGTCGAATCGCGTCGCGCAATTTTTCCAGGGCCAGACCGAGCGGCTGGAAAATTACCGCAAATATCGCCTGGGCATCGCGGACTGGAAAAAGGAACTGGCCAAAATCAAGGAAAAGGGCAACCGGTACGCCTACGAAATGGCGGAGCTGAACGACGCCGTCGCGCCCGACCCGCTCGTCGCCGCGCAAGTGGAATATTTCGTCCGCACCGGCCAATTCGGCCCGGTCGCGGCCGGCGACCCGGAACCCGTGATCAAGAGCAAGCAATGACCGACCGTTTCGGCAAATGGCTCGGCAACCGCCGGCTGGCCGTGGCGCTCCTCGCCGCCGCCGTCTTGCTCGGCCTGCCGCTGCACCTGGCGGTCAAACGCCTCGCCGAACGCGACCTGCTGGCCGAAGGGCGGCGCGCGCCGGTGCTGCAAGGGCCGACGCTGGCCGGCGGGGCGTACGATTCGTTCCGCGACCGCGGCCGGGTGCTGGTGATCGTCTTCCTCGACCCGACCCTGGCCTCGAGCGACGAACAAGGCAAGGCGCTGGCCGCCTGGCGCGACAAGTACAACGACGACCGGGCGGTTTTTATCACCGTGCTGACCGACGGCGCGCCGGAAGCGGCCAGCCGTTTCGCCGCGCGCTACGGCCTGAACGAGGCCGAGGTGGTGATCGATCGCGGCGCGACGCGGCGGCAGCCGTTTAAAGTCAAACGCTATCCAACCGTTTACGTGATCGACCGGATCGGCGTGGTCCGCTACGCCCGCGAGGGCGTGGTCGGAGCGCGCAAAGGCGCGTTTCTCCGCGCCCTGGAAGACGCGCTGCCGCCGGCCGGCAGCCGCTTGGAGCCGCGTCAACCATGAACGAACCGCTCATCGAATTGGTCGAAGCAACCAAAATCTTTCGCGCGCGGCGCGGCGCGGTGCGGGCGCTGGACCAGGTTTCCTTCACCGTGCGGGAAGGCGACGTCTTCGGGCTGCTGGGCGCCAACGGAGCCGGCAAAACCACCGCCCTGCGTTGCATCCTCAACCTGACGCGGCTGAACGCCGGCCGGCTGCTGGTCCTGGGGCGCGAACGGCCCGACCGGCGGACGCTGTTCGCCCGGGCGGCGTATCTGCCCGAGGAACCGCAATTCTTCCAAGGCGCCACCGGACGCGAACACCTGGCCTACTTCGGCCGCCTGTGCGGCCTGCGCGGCCCCGAACTGCGCGGGCGGGTCGCGGAGGTTTTGCGCCTGGTCGGACTGGAAAGCTCGGCCGACCGGCCCATCGCCACTTACAGCAAGGGCATGAAGCAGCGGGCGGGCATCGCCGGCGCGATCCTGCACCGGCCGAAGCTGTTTTTCCTCGACGAGCCGACGCGCGGCCTGGACCCTATCGGGCGGCGCGAGATTCGCGACCTGTTGCAAAAGCTGGCCGCCGACGGCGTGACCCTGTTCCTCAACAGCCATCTGTTGGGCGAGGTCGAACGGCTGTGCAACCGCATCGCCATACTGGATAAGGGCCGGTTGCGGGCCGAAGGTCTGCTGGCCGACCTGTTGACGAAGACCGAGTTGATCGACGTGCGCTTTTCGCTGCCCGAAAGCGTGCCGCCCGCGGCTTTTCCCGAGGCCGAACGGGCCCCGGGTGGGCTATGGAAGGAGGCGGTGCCCGATACGGCGGCGCTGGCGGCGCTGGCCGGGCGGATCGCGGCGGCCGGCGGGCGCGTCGTCTCGGCCCAGGCGGCGCGCGTCGAACTGGAAGACTACTTCATTCGCGTCGTGCGGGAAGGAGAACCGGCATGAGAATGCTCGCCGTTTCCCGCTTCACGCTGCTGCGCCTGTCGCGGACGCGCTACATCCTGGCCGGTTTGATCCTCATCGCCCTGATTCTGCTGACGTACCTGGCCAACGCCGCGGGCGGCGCCCCGGCGAGCCTCAACGACCTGGTCTGGCCGCACAACCTGGCGCGCTGGCTGCTCTGGCTGGCGGCGATCTGGCTCGGCATCAACCTGGTGCACGACGACCGGGCCGACGGTACGCTGCGCAGTACGCTGACCCGGCCGATCAGCCTGCTGGAAACCCTTTTCGGCAAACTGCTCGGCGGCTGGCTCGCGCTCGCCCTGCTGGCGGCAGGCGTCGCCGTCGCCCTGACCGTCGCGGCCCTGCTCAAGGGCGTGCCGTTCCATCCGGCGATGCTGACCTTCCAACTGGCGCTGCTGCCGGGGCATTTGCTGGTGCTGTCGCTGGCGCTCTGCCTGGGGCAGGCGATGCCGCGTTTCGCGGCGGCGGTGCTGGTGCTGTTCGCCGACGACGGTTTTTACACCGCCAAGGCCCTGGCCCGGGCGGCGGAATGGTTGCCGGGCGGCCTGGTCGCGACGATCACCCCGATCGCCAAGGCGCTGTATTGGCTGAGCCCGTCGGTTTCGCTGTTTTACCTTTCTTTCCGCGACTTTGTGTACCAGCCGCCCGAGGCCGCCGTCTGGCTGCTCGGCCTGCCCTACACGATCCACTACGCCTTTCTGGCCGGCCTGCTGGCCGCCGCCCTCCTCGGCCGGAAAGAGTTGTAACCGCCGCGCTTGAACCTCCACCGGCGGCGGGTTGTCCAATTAACAGCGTCTCGGCGAAAGCTCCTCGTTTGTTTTGATTGACAAGCTCCAAATTGCCGTTCTATCGTCACCTCCGGACCGATCCGCCTACAAGGAGTCATTGGTTTGAAAACCGATCAGATAAAAAACGAGTGTTGTCGGGACGAAGTGGCCCGGGATCGCCGCGGCTTTCTCCAGGGCGGCCTCGCGGCCCTCGCCGGCCTGTGGCTGCTGGGCGAACCCGGCTTGGGCTCGCTGCTGAAAATCGACTGGCGCAACGCCCAGGCCGAGGAAACGGCCACCGCGCCCGATGCGACCGAGCCGACCGGCCTGGCCAAGGCCGTCCGCTTCAACACGTCGATCCAAAAACCCTTCCTCAACGAAAAGCTGGCGTTCGACATCACCTTCGCCGGCGCCAAGACCGCGTCGGGATTGATCACCTTCAAGCAGACCGACAACAACGAGTACACCGCCTCGGTCGAGGGCACCATCAGCGGCCTGGTCGGCGCGATGACGCCTTTCCAAAAGGTCGTCATGACCTCGGTGATGCACCCCATCAAAACCAAGGCGGGCGAACGGTTCGTCACCAAGACGTTTTACCGTAAGACGATCCGCACCTCGGGCACGACGGAAAGCCGGCACGAGTTCGATTACCTGCGCCGCAAATGGACGTACACGCGCGTGAAGGACGGCAAACGCGACAAGGGGCCCGTCAACCGCAAGATCAAAGAGGGCGTGTACTACGACGATTTCGTCAACATCCTGTACAACTTCCGCGCCCAGGCCTACGGCGCCGTCAAACCGGGCCTGAAAATGACCCTGAACACGATGCCGTGGGATCGCTCGCTCAAGATCAACGGGAAAAACGTCAAGAAAACCGCGACGGTCGTCGATGTTTTCGTGCCCGCCGACGGCCAGATGAGCGAGAAAGATCGCGCCTGGTTGAAGGAAGTGGGCGGCGATCTGCTGGTGATCGTCACCCTCGACCCGGACGTTTACGAAATCAAATCCGGCCAGGCCAAACTGGCCGGCGTCCGCAACGGCCTGACGCCCCGCGGCGCCTGGATCGAGGACGCCCTGCTCTTCGGCGACGTGAAGGCCAAGTACAAGGGGTAAGTACCGCTGCTTTCGGCGAAAAATCGCTGCCCGACGATTCCGTTCACTGGATCGCTTCCGACCCGCTTTCCGATCGCCGGTTGACTACCGGCTGCTTTTGGCTATTCTCTGAAATTCCATTCTCGCGCCGCGCAAGAAAGGAAAGGCGTTATCATGAGTGGAGAGAAAGTGAACTATAAGGAAACGCTGTATTTGCCGTCCACCGGCTTTCCGATGAAGGCCAACCTGGCGCAACGCGAGCCCGAGATGTTGGCCGCCTGGGACCGGTCGGACATTTACGCCAAATTGCAGGCCGCGCGGGCCGGCCGGCCCAAATTCGTGCTGCACGACGGTCCGCCGTACGCCAACGGGCACATCCACCTTGGCACGGCCATGAATAAAATTCTGAAGGACATCATCGTCAAATCCAAGAGCATGGAGGACTTCCTGGCGCCCTACGTGCCGGGGTGGGACTGCCACGGCCTGCCGATCGAAAGCGCGATGCTCAAGGAACTGAAAGAGACCAAGCCCAAGACCGGCGAGGAAGGCGATTTCCGCCGCCGCTGCCGCCAATACGCCGAGAAGTACATCGATGTGCAACGCGCCGAGTTCAAGCGCCTGGGCGTGCTGGGCCAGTGGGCCAAGCCGTACATCACGATGGACCCGCGGTACGAGTCGATCACCCTGCGCGAGCTGGGCAAGTTCGCGGCGGCCGGCAGCGTCTACAAAAGCCGCAAGCCGGTCTACTGGTGCGCGCAGTGCGTCACCGCCCTGGCCGAGGCCGAGGTGGAATACGACGAGCACCACACGCCGAGCATTTACGTGAAATTCCCCCTGGTCGACGACGTCACCGACGTCATCCCCGCCGCGCAGGGCTACCAGGTCAGCGTGGCGATCTGGACGACCACTCCCTGGACGATCCCGGCCAACCTGGCCCTTGCCTTCCACCCCGAGTTCGACTACGTGCTGGTCGACGCCGGCGGCGGCGAGGCCCTGATCATGGCCGAACGGCTGGCGGCGATCTGCATGGAAACCTTCGGCAAACCGCTGAAGATCCTGGCCACGTTCAAGGCGCCGCCGCTCGAACGCCGCCGCGCCCGGCACCCGCTGGGCTACCGCGACAGCCTGATCCTGCTGGCGGATTTCGTCACGCTGGATTCCGGCACCGGCATCGTCCACATCGCGCCGGGCCACGGCCAGGAAGACTACGAGATCAGCCTGCAATACGGTCTGCCCGCCTACGCGCCGGTCGACGATCACGGCAAGTTCACCGCCGAGGTTCCCGAGTGGGAAGGCCGCTTCGTCTTCGACGCCAACGCGGACATCAACAAAGCGCTGAAGGAAAAGGGCTTCCTGCTGGGCGAACACGACGAAACGCACCAGTATCCCTACTGCTGGCGCTGCAAGCAGCCGATCATCTTCCGCTCGACCGAACAATGGTTCATCTCGATGGCCGAGGGCGATCTGCGCGGCAAGGCGCTGGCCGAAATCGACGCCACCCGCTGGATCCCCGCCTGGGGCCACGACCGCATCCACGGCATGGTCGAAAACCGGCCCGACTGGTGCATCAGCCGCCAGCGCAGTTGGGGCGTGCCGATCGTGGCCTTCACCTGCGCGAAATGCGGCGAACTGCACTTCTCGCGGGAATTGATCGACCGCGTGGCCGACATTTTCGAACAGGAAACCGCCGACGCCTGGTTCGACCGCGACGTGAAGGACCTGCTGCCGCCCGGCTTCACCTGCCGGAAGTGCGCCGCCGCGGAATTCAAGAAGGAGCGCGACATTCTCGACGTCTGGTTCGACTCGGGCGTCTCCTACGCCGCCGTGTGCGAAACCGATCCGCAGCTCGGCGCGCCGGTCGATCTGTACCTCGAGGGCAGCGACCAGCACCGCGGCTGGTTCCACAGCACCCTGCTGGCGGCCGTCGGCACGCGCGGCCGGGCGCCCTACAAAACCGTGCTGACCCACGGCTTCGTCGTCGACGGCGAAGGCCGCAAGATGTCCAAGAGCCTGGGCAACACCATCGCCCCCGACGAGATCATCAACCGGTACGGCGCGGAAATCCTGCGCCTGTGGTCGGCCAGCAGCGATTACCGCGACGACATCCGCATCAGCGACCAGATCGTCGCCGGCCTGGTCGACGGCTACCGCAAGGTGCGCAACACGATCCGCTTCCTGCTCGGCTGCCTGGGCGATTTCGACCCGGCGGCGCACGCGGTGCCCGAGGACCGGCTCGAAGACCTCGACCGCTACATCCTCGCCGTGTGGGAAGGCGTCAAGCAACGCCTGTACAAGGCCTACGACGACTACGATTTCCACCTCGTCTACCACCAACTGCTCAATTTCTGCTCGGTGGAACTGTCGAGCTTCTACCTCGACGTCAGCAAGGACACGCTGTACGCCGATCGGGCCGACGCGCCGCGCCGCCGCAGCGCGCAGACGACGATCCGGCTGTTGACCGACGAGATGCTGCGCGTCATGGCGCCGATCTTCTCGTTCACCGCCGACGAGGCCTGGCAATTCCTCCCCGGCCGCGAGGGCGAAAGCGTCCACCTGGCGCGGTTCGCGCCCGCGCAACCCGCCCGCCTCGACCGGGATCTGCTGGAACGCTGGCGGCAACTGCTCGAGGTCCGCGCCGTGGTCACCAAGGCCGTCGAGGTCGCCCGCGACAAGGGCCTGGTGCGCGCCAGCCTCGAGGGCGAGCTGACCATCGCCGCCCCGGCCGCCGCGCGGGACCTCCTGGCCGGCTACGGCGACCGGCTCGACCGGATTTTCCAGACCGCGGCCGTCCATCTGGTCGAGACGCTGCCCGGCGCGGCCGACGCGACCGGCGAAACGCTCGGCGGGGTCCAGGTGAAGGTTGAACCGACCTGGGCGCCCAAGTGTCCTCGTTGCTGGAATCGCGACGAATCCGTGGGCCGCGATCACCCGGAAGTCTGTTCCCGTTGCGCGGCGGTACTGACCGCCCGCGGCTGATAAGGCGACGCATGCACTGGTTGAAGGAGAAATACGGGGTCTTGGCGGTCGGCACGGTGGCGAGCCTGCTGCTGGATCAACTGACCAAGGCGCTGGTGATTTTCCATTTTCCCAAGGACGGGAGCACGGCGATCATCCCCGGCTTTTTCGACCTTTATCACGCGCACAATCAGGGCGCGGCGTTCGGCCTGTTCCGCGGCAACCCGATTCTCTTCTTTCTGATCGTCAACCTGCTGGCCATCGGGTTCATCATTTACTACTTCGTCAAACTGGACCGGGGCAACCTGCTGCTGGCGGCGGCGCTGTCGCTGATCATGGGCGGCGCCCTGGGCAATCTGCTGGACCGGCTGCGCCACGGCTTCGTCGTCGATTTTCTGCGCTTTTACGTCAACGATTATTCCTGGCCGACCTTCAACGTGGCGGACATCGCCATCGTGATCGGCGTGGGGATTTTCGCCCTGGACATCATCCGGACGGAGATCCGCCTGCGAAAATCGCCGGGCAGATAGGTGAAAGGCACGGCATGCGCTGGCTGAAAGAGAAATACGGCGTGCTGATTTTGGGCCTGACGGTCAGCCTGGTGCTGGATCAACTGACGAAGATGCTGGTCATCTTTCAGCTTCCCAAACACGCCGGCCGGGCGATCATTCCCGGCATTTTCGACCTGTACCACGTCCACAACACGGGTTCGGCCTTCAGCCTGTTCCGGGACAACCCGGTGACTTTCTTTCTGATCGTCAACCTGGCGGCCATCGGCTTCATTCTGTACTTCTTCGCCAAGCTGGAGCGCGGCGAGTTGCGGCTGGCCGCGGCGTTTTCGCTGATCATGGGCGGCGCCCTGGGCAACCTGCTGGACCGGCTGCGCCACGGCTTCGTCATCGACTTTTTCCGCCTTCACTTCAACGACCTTTCCTGGCCGGTCTTCAACGTGGCGGACATCGCGATTTTCAGCGGCGTGTGCCTTTTCGCCCTGAATCTCATTCGTTCGGAGCTGCAGCTCCGGAAATCGCAAGGGGCTTGAACTTTGCATCCGATGATCCTCCAACTGGGGCCGCTCAAGGTTCACTCCTACGGCTTCATGCTGGCCCTGGCGTTTCTGGTCGGCATCTACCTCGCCGGCCGCGCGGCGCGCCGCGTCGGCGAAACGCAGGACCACGTCACCGACCTGTCGTTCTGGATCATCGTCGCGGCGGTGATCGGTTCGCGGCTGTTTCACGTGCTGGTGTTCTGGAGCGAACTGCAGCCGCCCCGGCTGCTCTCGGCGTTCAAGATCTGGGAAGGCGGGCTGGTTTATTACGGCGGGTTCATCGGCGCGGTGACGGCCAGCGTGCTGTTCTGCCGCCTGAAAAAAATCGACTTCTGGCAGATGGCCGACATCATCACGCCCTCGATCGCGCTGGGCCTGATGTTCGGCCGCATCGGCTGCACCCTGGTCGGTTGCTGCTACGGCAAGGCCTGCCCGGCCGATTACCCGCTGGCCATCGTCTTCCCGCCCGAAACGATCGGCGTGGCCGGCGTGCCGCTCTACCCCACCCAGCTCCTCGAGGCGGCCGGCTGCCTGGCCATCGCCCTGTTCCTCTGGTTTTACCTGCAATACCACCGCCGCTTTCGCGGCCAGTTGTTGCTGGTGTTCATCGTGCTGTATTCCGCCCTCCGCTTCACCCTCGAATTCTGGCGCGACGACCCGCGCGGCTTCGCCGACCTGTTCACCTTCGCCGCCGCGGCGGGGCAGACGCCGGCGATCGGCGGGCTCCGGGGTTTCCTGCTCTGGAGCGGCACCATTCACGAGATTTCCAGCGGAATTTACGGTTTTTACCTGTCGGAAAGCCAGCTCGTCAGTCTGGTGATGACCCTGGCGGTCGTCCCGCTCTGGATTTGGAAAAGCCGCCGCGACCGGCGGTTGGGGGTTTCGGTCGCACCGGCGCCGGTTCCGGACCAAACGCCGAAACGCGCGCCTCACTCCAAGGGAAAGGCCAAGCGAAAATGAAACGCGCCTTGCCGTACCTGTTTTTGTGTGTGTTTTTGCTGCTCTGCGCCTCGTGCACCGTCACCACGACCAATCTGCGCCTCGATCAGCTCAACGAGCCGGGGTTGCCGGAAAACGAGACCGTCGACGACAGCACGGCGTTGCGCGCCCGCGCCGAGGGCCTGTGGCAAAGCCTCGAAAAGGCCAAGCTGACGACCTACATCACCAAGGACCGGATCGCCGGGTATTTCGAAAACGAGCAGGAACGCAGCGATTTCATTGCGATTTACGCCAGTATGTTCCGCGAAAAGCGGTTCGAGCGCGAATACGTGCAAAAATTCCAGGTCGGCAAGATCGTCATCGAGCCCAACGGCGTCCTGGCCAAGGTCGAAGTGACCATCTGGGGCAAGATCTACTTCATCTGGCGCCACCGCATCCACGAAGTGCAAACCTGGAAGAAAACCGACGGCGGTTGGATGATGAAGCCGCAAGCGAGCTGAATTGGTCGCCTACTCCTCCTCCCCGATCATGTCGCCCGCGGTGCCCTGATCGGCAAAACCATAGATTTTCCATAGCCTCGGCCCGGGGATCTGTTTCCATTTTTCGCCGTTGTAATGCATGACGCCTTCGTATGGACCAACAACATAAACATTCCCGCCAAGAGAGACCCACATGTCTTCTAAGCGAAAGCTGTTCTTTTGCGTCGGTAAATCAATATTAATAAAATTCTCTCCATTATATAAATATACTTTTTTACCGTCACCGGGACTTGAAAAGGAGAAAAAAACATAATTTCTGTCCACTCCCATAATATTGTTAACGAAATATGACTCACCAATTTCGTCGGGCATTGATATTGTCTCAAGATTTTGATCATTATAGTGATAAGCACAAGGGTAATAAATGGGTAATATATTAGATACAGTATGTTGATATCCGCCAAGGAAGATGTCATTTTTTGATGCAGCCCATATTTTGTTTATATGGCATATATTATTATCATATGTATATTCACCCCAGTTGGTCCCATTATAATGAACTAAAAGCAAATCAAATGATTCACTCGTCTTTTTATAGTCGCCAACAACATACACTTCCCCGGATTCGTCGACCCATATTCCTTCCAGCGTTTTGCCGCTTTCGCCAACAAGGATTTCTTCGATGTTTTGCCCATCATAATGATAAATGATATAATGATCCAAATCCGTAATATCGGGATCGATATTCTTGTCGACATTCGCGACAATATAGATGTTTTCTCTAGATGATCCTCCGATACCATAACATTCGACAAATGGATAATTAAATTTATCATCAATAACCCATGAGCCATCGCCATAGGTAATGAGATGGGATGTTTGATATATAAACGTGCCAATTGCTTCCCATCTTCTGCCCACCATCAGAATATGATTGCGATCAAAACCCCAAATTTGTTCAACTTCATCATTTCTAGGTGATTGAAAAAGAAACTCATTATTCCACTTCTGTTGACTGTATCTGCGAATAGTAATATCGTAATAACCATCACCATATGGATAACTCGGACTATCCCAATAATTATAGTTGATACCAACAAATTCTAGATTGGTTTCGGGATATATTGATGTAAATGCGTTTATTTCCTGATAGATATCGTCATCACTTAAATCGTCATCCGATTCTGAATCATCATCATTCAAATCATCGTTGTTATCATTTTCTGCTTTTTCTTCCTCGACACATGAAAGGATCAAGGGCATCATGACAGTCATAATAACAACATATACAATTGTTTTCATTTTTCTCTCCCCGACACCGCAGAAAGGCGATAGATACGGATATCGTATGCCTTTAGGGTGATATTAAAGGTGTGCTGAAGAATACCGTTTTGGGAGATTAGGCGTTCAGCCCAAGGATGCCAAGAATTCCAGGTGTTTTCCTTAGTGAATGACATATGCAGTTGTTCTACTTTCACCTCACTTTTTCCAAATAAGTCACTGACAACTTGATAATCGAAGGTCAATTCCTTATCGCATGAGTTGGCAACCATGAATATTGCACGCGGAGTTATGCCAATGGAATAATCCAACTGGTCTTTCCATGCCGACACAATGAGCGGTCTGGCACGCCAATACCAATAGGTTGAGTCTTCCATATTCTTTTTCCAAAAATATGTACTATGTTCTCTTCTCCAACCGTTCATGGATTGGAAAAAATCAAAGTCGTATTCATAGACTTTGTTTTGTTCATTTGGAATTATTCCCGGACGTATCATCTCTCCGTAAACAAGAAATTCCGGCACGATCTGGGTTCGCATATAGGACAACATGCGAAGGTATTTTATCTTTTTCGCGTGGGCATAAGTGCGGTTCAAGGTATCGAAATCAGCATCTTGGCCTGCCGGATGTTTTCCGGGATTGGGATCGCCGTGTTTTTTCATCGCATTATCTGGAGATGTTTCCGGATATATCGAATTTCTGTACCAATCCAAAATATAGGTTGGCGTATCGGCAGGCATTTCCGGAAAAATATCGACCAGCACCTTGTCGTAATCAAGCCGAGTGATCATGCCGTAAAGATAGGAACATGCGACAACCCAATGAAACGCCTCGCCAAGATGTTGTGGATCAATCGAAAGATTAATCCCCGTCGCGTTGGGATCGTCTTTCGCTTTCAAGACGGTCCCCGCAGGATCGTTGGTCGCATGTTTCCCAGTCCGGAAATCGTCGCCGGCTATGCTGTCAGAGGATTGAACGATTTCGACCGTGGTGAAAACCCCCCTTTAAAATTAACCCCCATCAAAAACGTCTTTCGAACGCCAATCATCAAGCAGGTAATTTTCGCGGTTAGAGAGGTCATCGTTTCACCCATGAATGAGGTCTTCCAAGTTGCGAGAGGACAAATAGCATAAATTATTGGATGAGGAAAAGAGTAATATTCCAAAACAACCCAACTTGATTCTCTTCCTTTTTTCAACGCTTTCCATTCTTGTCCGATCCGGTTCGGGCTCTCAGTTCACCTTTTTCAAACCCGGTTTTCAGCCCGATTCGGGGCGGTAAAAAACACGCTTGACAAACCGGCCGGTTTCAAGGATATTTACGCCCTCTTTTTGATCGATGAATGGTCAGGAGTGAAATCATGGACGTCATTACGTCATTCGAAAAAGGCCAGAAAAAGGCAGAGATTCCCGAATTCGCCATCGGCGACACCGTTCGCGTCAGCCTTCGCATCAAGGAAGGCGACAAAGAGCGTTTGCAGCCTTTCGAGGGCGTCGTCATCGCCAAGCGCAACGCCGCGGCCCGTTCCAGCTTCACCGTCCGCAAGGTGAGCTACGGCATCGGCGTGGAGCGCCTCATTCCGCTGTGCAGCCCGGCGCTCGACAGCCTGAAGGTCATCCGCAAGGGCGACGTCCGCCGCGCCAAGCTGTATTACCTGCGCGAACTGCGCGGCAAAGCGGCCCGCATCAAGGAAAAGACCGACTGGTAGGCCGCCGTTCCGGCCGTGTCCGTCCGGTTTTTTCTCCCGGTCCCCCCAGGGGGCTTTAGTCGTTCGTCCCTCTCGTGTTATATAATAGGTAAAATTGTGTCTTAATCGAGGACTCGGCCATGCGCAATATCCGCATCCCGCTGATTTTTTCCCTGCTGACAGCCTTGTTCGCCGGCCTGTATCTCCTGCTGCCGTCCTGCAGCGTCGAAGACAGCACCCCCAAAAACGACGTCGAAAAACTGGCGTTGGCCGAGCAAATGGTCGACCGCTACCTGGCGGGTTGGACCGCTCGCGACGTCGACGCGCTGCTCGAGTTGTACGGCGAAGGCGCCACCATCATTCTTCCCGGCCGCGGCTCGTTTTCGCCGACCGATTTCCGCGCCTACCTCGAAAACCTGTTCGCCGCGCTGGATACGCTCGACACCAAGGAAACCGGCCGCGAGGTCCTGCTGACCAGCAGCAATTCCGCCACCGCCAAGTTCCGGCACTGGCTGCTGACCGTCGACAAAAGCGGCGCGGTGTTCGCCGAAAAAACCTGGGTCAAGCTGCAGATGTCGTATTCGTATTCCAAGAACTGGCGGATCGTCTACCAGAACGGCGAGGACCAGATCGTGCTCAACGATCAGCTCGGCACGATGTTCAGCCTATGGGTCAACGCCTGGCGGTCGCGGAGCGTCGACGGCATTCTCGTCGTGTACGCTCCGCAGGCGACGATCGTCGAGGCCGACGGCGAAACCCTGACGCTCGACGATTACCGCGCCAGGCTCGCCGAGTTGTTCGCCGGCCTGCAATCCGCCCAGGTCAATTACTACGATTACACGCTGAAAAACATGGACTGGGAAACCGCGCGCCTCGCGTTCCGCCTGAGCAATTTCTACACCGATCTCGAAGGCGGCACCGCCACGGTTTCCACCGACTACACCTGGGATCTGAGCATCAAGGACGACGACACGGGGTGGCTGGTGACCGCGCAGACGGCCGCCAACGAATCGTCGACCGATGACGACGATGACGACGACGACGACAACGACGACAACGATACCACGCCCGGCGACGACGACGATGATGACGACGACGATAACGACGACAACGACGACAACGACACCTCGCCGGATACGGTTTAGCGCGCCTTGGCGGCCGCCATTGCGGCCGGACGCGCCGGCTTTTATAGTTTTCTTCTAACCCGCATCGAGGTTGCCATGTCTGGGTCGGCCGAATGGAAAAAAATGCTGGTGCTGTTGTTCGCGCTTTGCCTGGGGTTGACCCTGGCGGGTTGCGACTGCGGCGACGATGACGACGACAACGACGACAACAATCCCGTCGATGACGACGATACCTCGCCCGGCGACGACGACAACGACGACGCCTCGCCCGACGACGATGACGACGACAACGACGACAACGACGACGACGACACCACGCCGTCGCCCGCGGAACCCTACTGCACCGAGGGCAAGGATTTGCTGCAGGCGGCCGCCGGCGGCCTCGCCGCGCAAAAATTCCGCGCCGGCCTGGACCTCGACGACGGCGCGGTGAACTGCCGCTACGGCCTGCTGCTGGCCGACACCCTGACCCAGTTCGACACGATCTCCGTTGCCGTCTCGTACATCGAGTCGTTCATCGAAGGGTATCAACCGCCCGCCAAAGACGATTGGCCCCAAACCGGCCAGGGCTTCCTCGACGAAGTGCTCAGCCGCATCCTCGACGGGCTGCTGTTCGAGGCCTCCGACGAGGCCATCGAGCAGGCGGAATGGCTGCGCGAAAACGAGCCGGACGTCGTGTATCCGGTCGATACCCTGCCGATCATCCTCAATTTCTCCCAGGTCGCCGACGCGGCGGGCGATTACGACCTGCCCGACGCCGTGGCCGCCGAGGGCTTCGCGGGCATGTTGCCGGGCCTCGCGGCGCACCTCACCGCGCTGAATCTCGATTTCGACATCGGCCTGATTTTCGAGGTGGTCAACCTCGATTTCGGCATGCCGATCGAGGATTTGCTGGGCGTCCTGGTCGACGACCTGCTGCGGCTGTTCAACAACCCGCTGTATCCCGACTTCTTCACCCTCAAGGACGACGCCGCGCCGTTCAAGGCGGCGGGGTTGAAGACCGGCCTCGGCTTCCGCCATACCGAAGAAACCCTTAAGCTGATCCTGGCCGAGGAGGGCGATCAGAGCAACGAGGTGTTGGGCTACGACGACCAGAACGGCAATCAGCAATGGGACGAGGGCGAAGGGCTGATCGCGCCGCCCAACGGCGTGCTGACCGACGAGGAAAACGTCCAAGCCTTGGCGATCGCGCAACTGGCCGGCCATCTGGCCGACAGCTTCCTCGATTACACCGACTACGACAACAACCCCGCGGAGTCGCAACCGTTCCGGCTGGCGTATCTGAACGACGTGCTCACGGCGTTCGGGCTGCCGGCCCTGATTCCCGATCTGGACGCGCTGGTCATCGACTTCGGCGCCGCCTATCGCGACGCGAACCCGACCTCGCTGCGCAACACGATCCGCACGATTCTGTTGTTGCTGGATTCGTTCCTGCCCTGAGAGGCAAACGCCGGCGAACCGACAACGCGACAAGCATTTGAAGCGACGGCGGTCGTTCGCGCCGGTGTTTTTCGGCGACACAATCCCATAAGTCCATGAAACATCTTTGGATTGTACAATAATAAAAAATATTGTATTATTTCTCGTCGGCGCACAGGAGTCTTCGATGAAGATGAACTCCCCGTGGGCAATGGTTTTCTTCCTTTCCTGTCTTTTTTTCTGCGGCTTGTCCTGCGACCAAAACTCGAATGATGATGACTCGTCCGACGACGATCAGACAAGTGACGACGATAATGACAACAACGACGATAACGACAATATTGCCGATGATGATGACGATGACGATGACGATGATAACGACGATGATGATGACAACGATGATGACGACGACGATGACGATGACGATGATAACGACGACGATGATAACGACGACGATGACGACGATGACGATGATAATGACGACAACGATAACGATAACGATAATGACAGCGCCTTCACCTGCGACGAATTGGTCAGCGATCAATTCAATTTCGGATTTACCGGCGCCGAATTGTTTTTCGATTCCGGCGGGAGATTGCGGTTGGCGTACAGCCGCAGCCGGATGGGAGACGATTGCACGAGCGAAGGCATCTTTTATGCATTGAAGGATTACGGTTTCTGGACCATCTACCAGATCGGCGCGACGGATTACTGCGACTACGACAACGAATACCACTACTACCGCTGGGAATATCTGGAGACGGGCGATTCCTACGATTTCGCCTGGGGAGCGGACGACCGGTTCCAAACGGCTTACCAACAAAAAACCCAGGTGGCCTATCGAATTTTGTACGATCCTTATTATTGCAATTCCACGGGCGCGCTCAGATATTCATCCGGCCTGGGGACGTCCCTCGAACTGGATTACGAAGCCGGCTCCTACGGCGGAACGTCGTCCTGCGAATCGTCCAATGCGTCCGGGGTCGCCATGGCGCTGGATTCGTCCGGCGCGGCGCACATCATCGCCCAGAACATCGACACGCAGTTCGTCGATCCGCCCTCGCTGCGGCATTACACGATCAAGGGCGACGAGCCCTGCGAGGAAATCGTGGCCGAGCTGCCCTGCCAATACGACGCGATCCAACGAAGCTTTTTGTTCGCCGACAGCGGAGATCGCCTGCGCGCGGCCGCGATCTGTTCCGATTCGTCCGATCTGCTGCTCTATGACGGCGACGAAACCGGCTGGACCGCCGGGACGCTGCCCGCGGTTCTATTCGGCGGCACGCCGCAAATCCGGCTGCTCTTGGGCCACGACGACCGGCTGCGTCTCGTCTACGCGGATGCCGACGATCTGTGGCTGTTGACCGAAACGGCCGGCGGCTGGGACGAGGAAATCATTCCCACCGCCAGCGGCGCCGAAAACCTCGAAGCCTTCCTGCTCGACGACGCCGACCACGCTTTCGTCGTTTACGCCGAAACGGCCGACAGCGGCGCGGCGATCCTCGCCACGAACCGCGGCGGCACCTGGACCGGGACGCCGCTCGCCGCCGATTTGGAGGTGCTGGCCATTGGCTTGGACGAAAGCGACGTGCTGCACCTGATTTACCGGCGCGGCGATCCGTGGATGCAACTCTTGCGCCACGCCTGCTACCCGCTCGGCGTGGATTGAGCCGGCCCCCGCTCCTTCTCTTTTGCCGCGACCTTTTCTAGAATGAACCTCATTCCACCCGGTATCAGGAGAAGCGCATGAAAACGAAGTTCCTCGGGCCGCGAACCATCGGCTTCCTCCTCGTTTTGTGTTTCTTGTGCGCCGCCTGCGGCGGCGACGACGATGACGACGACGCCAGTGGCGGGGCGGACGACGATGCCGACGACGACGCGGGCGACGACGACGATGCCGCGCCGATCGTCGATCTGCGGGCGGACGTGAACCGCGACGGAACGGTGGATTTGGACGATCCGGCCGAGGACGAGAACGAGGATACGTGGGACGCCGCGCACGGCGCGATCTTTCTGGCCAACCTCGACGACGACACGCGGCGCTGCCCGACCCAGGCCGCGTTGAGCGACGCCGAGCTGGCCGCCTGCAACGACGCGACCGACGAGGTCGTCAACGGCGAGGACGACCTGCTCGATCTGGCCCCGCTGCGCGTGGCCGCCTGGCCGGACGCGCCGGACGACGCCGTCGCCACGCTCGCCGCCGATCCGGCCGCGGTCGTGCGCCTCTTCGTCCAGGACGGCCAGAGCTGGCGGGCGGTCGCGTTCGGCGATACGCAATTCGTCGCCGCCGACCTGCGCGCGGGCCTCATCCTGGCGTTGGAAGGCCTGGACATCGTGCGCGATCCGGACGTCTGGGACGGTTTCGTCGACCTGACCCTGCGCGTCCGGTCCGGCGGGAAGGAAGTCGGCGCCGATACGGTGCGCCTGCGGGTCGCGCCGATCATGACCTTCCATCACCTGTTGCCCGAGGAAAGCGTTTACGCGCTGCGGATCCCGAGCCAGCAGGCATCGCTGGACTTCTTCGCCGACCTGCAACCGGCGGTCGATGAGATCGGCGTGCCGCTGGACGACATGGCCGAACAACTCGACATCAACGCGATCGACCAGTGGACGCAGGACTTCATGGAATTCGGTTACATGAGCAGCCCGGCGGCCGGCGGCGCCCAGCACGTGATTCGCGTGGCCTACCGCGCGGCGAACCTCGAGGGGCTGCTGCCGAAGTATCCGTTGCGCAAGGCGGGCCGGGTGGTGTTCACCAAGTTTCGCGGCCCCGATTTCGCGGGCATCCAGGAATACGATCCGAATCACAACCTGTCCGCCGACAGCCTGAATTCCTTCGGCAACTGGGAAACGATCCCGCCGCACGAGTACGCCGGCGCGACCTATCCCCTCGGCCGCTTAATGGTCGGGGCCGTCGACGGTTTCGCGCCCGATCCGGCCTTCCTGGGCATGGTCGAGGCGCAGGGCTGGCAGCCCGCGGTGCATCTGGATACCTCGTGGCTGGCCGTGGGGCACGTCGACGAAACGCTCTCCTTCGCCAAGGCCGACAACGAGCGCGGTTGGATTCTGCTGATCAACGATGCGGCCATGGCCAGGCAGATGCTCGAGGACGAAAGCGCGGCCGGGCACGGCGATACGCCGCTCTTCGCCGGCATGAAGACGATGTACGGCCTGTCCGCCGAACGGACGATCGACGAGGTGTTGGCCGATACCGAGGTGATGAGCGAAAGCGCCGTATCCGCCGTCGAGGTGCAGGGCCAACTGCAAACCTTGCGCGACGAGATCGGCGTCGCCGACGAGCAACTCGTCTGGATTCCCTACCTGCACGAGCGCGTCCTGGGCAAGTCGCTGGCCTACAACCCGGGCACGGTCAACTCGCTTTACCTCGCCGACGATCTGTACGCCGCGCCCGAAACGCACGGCCCGGTGATCGACGGCGTCGATATCTTTAAAGAGCAATTCGAGGCCGCGCTGGCCGATTGGGGCATCGGCGTCGCCTGGATCGAGGATTGGGACCTGTATCACATCCTCTGGGGCGAGGTGCATTGCGGCACCAACTCGCAACGCGCCGTCCCCGACGTGAAATGGTGGGAGGTGGAACCATGAACCGCCGTCGCTGGTTGATCGGACTGCTGGTGTTGTGGCTCGTCGCCGCCGGAAGCGCGAGCGCCGACGCCGCCGCGGGCATGCTCGTCTCCGGTTCGCAATTGGCGGCCGCGACGGCGCAATCCCTGCAAGCGCGGATCGCCCAGGCCCGCGCGGCCGATCCGGATTCGTTCGTCGCGGTGCGGCGGGTGATCGAGGACGCGCCCCGCTTCGCCGAACAAGCGCGCCATCGGCGGGCGCTGATCACCCCGGCACTGCGGGCGATCGGCCCGCGGGCGCTCTGGCCGCTGGTGGAATACATCGCCTTCGCGTCGCCGGACCGCGCCGCTTTCACCGATCAGCAATGGCTGGACGTGCGCTGCGGCGTTTTGGAGGCGGCGGGGATGATCCGCGACGCGCAAGCCCTGCCGGCGTTTGACGCCGTGCTGGCTGACCCGGCGCAACCGCCGATCGTGACGCGGTTCGCGGCCGAGGCGGTGGGCCGGATCGGCGACGACGACGCGGTGCGCGCGTTGCAAACCCGCCTCGCCGCCGCGGGCGGCGAACGGCGCTCGGCGATCCTGGCCGGTATGGGCCAATGCCGGCGGGCGGCCGTCGCCCGGTTGCTGGCGGCGGAATTGCGGGCGAGCGCGCCTGGCGAGACGCGCTCGGCGTTGATCGAGGCGCTGCGCGATGTCGGCAACTCCTGGGCCTGGAATACGCCGGCGATCGCGGCGAGCGGTGAAGGCGAAACCGTCCGCCGAGTCGCGGCCGAGGCGCTGGTGGGACAATTCACCCGCCTGACCGCGCCGGAACAGGAAGCGGCGACCAAGGCGTTACTGGTGATCGATCACCCGGCGACGCCGGCCCTGGTCGCGGGCGTCCGGGCGGTCGGTCCGGAAGACCGGGCCGCCCTCGACCGGCTGCTCGCGCGCCTCCAGGACAACCCGCTCCATCACTGACCGGCCGACCGGCCCGCCGGCCCGGCTTCCGTCGCGCCGCGACCCGGGTTAAAAGGGTTGTCGCGAAACCGTCAACCAATCGGGAGATCCCATGCCCAATTCTCGCGCGGACGTGATCGTGGCGGGCGGCGGCCCGTTGGGCGCTTACGCGGCGTGGCAATTCGCCGCGCGCGGCCTGGAAGTGCTGGTGCTGGAAAACCGAAGCGAAAAGCAGGACCCCTCGGACGTGGGTGTGTTTCACTTCGAGCGCATCGCCTTCGATCGCACGGGCGTGCCGCTGCCGCCGCCGAAAAAGGTGGTCTGCACGTATCCCGGCGTGACGCTCCACGCGCCCGATCCACGCTTCAATCTCCAAGTCGACGACGTGGAGACCTGGGCGATGGACCTGTCGCCGTTCATCCGCGATCTGCGCGCCATGGCCGTCATCGCCGGCGCGGAGTTCCAATACGGCGCGCTGGTGACCGACGTCGTCCGCGAGGGCGGCCGGATCGCCGGCGTGCGGGCCCGCGTCGGCAAGACCGAACGCGAATTCCGCGCCCCCGTCGTCGTGGACGCCACCGGCCTGGCCCGCGCCGTGCGCCGCCACGCGCCGGACCTGAACGAACCGGGCGCCGACCGTTGCTTCAGCGTGTACATGGAATACTGGGAACAGGCCGATCCGCCGCTGCCCGACGGCATTCATTCGTACATGGGCGCCAACGCCTGGACCGCCCGCTATCCCGGTTACTGGGTCGTCGGCATGGGCAAGCCGGTGCCTATGGAAGCGCTCAAAATCCTGCACGCCGACTGGGTCCGCGCGCACCACCCCGGCGCCCGCCGGATTCGCCGCGTCGTCGCCGGCGCGATCCCTTACGCGTTTCCCCCCGCGACCCTGGTCGATGACGGCCTGCTGGTGCTCGGCGACGCCGCCGCGACCAACAAGCCGTTCAACGGCGAAGGCATCGCCTCGGGCATGGTGCTGGCCCGCCTCGCCGCCGAGGTGCTCCCCGCCGCGGTCAAGGCCGGCGGAACCCGGGCGGCCTTGTGGGAGATCAACCGCCGCTACTTCGGCGAACAAGGAGCCAAGTTCGCCTTCCTGCAGGCGATGGGCTTTTCGCTGCTCACGCTGAACGAGGCCGAACTGAACACCGCCGTCGAAATCGGGCTGGTCACCGCCCGCGACCTGCAACAGACTTTCTACCATTACGAGGTGAAGAAGCCGCTGGCGGAGTGGCTGCTGCCGGTGACCCGCCTGCTCCGGCGGACCGCGATGGCCCGCAAATATGGAGCGGCGATCTACCGGGCGGTGCGGGTCGGCAACCTCTTTCAGCACTACCCGTCGCCCGAACGCTTCGCCGCCTGGCGCGACGGTTACCGGCGGCTCGTCGTGCCGCTGCAAAACGAAAAATCCTAGAAACACGACCGCGAATCACTCGGCGGATACCCCGTTTCGCCGACGTGCCACACTTTCAGCCGAGGAACGAGACGGGAGGTGTGCCGATTTTTTCCGGGGGGCGGGTTCACGGCCGCGCTTGCTTCAGCCCGCGGGTCACGCCTGCGTCGCGTCGGGGTCTTCGAGCGCCAGCCCGCGCAGCAGCCAAACGGCGTCGGCCGCCGAGACGACGCCCTGCTCGAGCCGCTCGGCGACCAGCAGCAGATTCTGCCGCACGGATTGGCAAACGTTCTCGGCCCGCAACAAGCGCGAACTGGTCAGTTCGATGCGTTCGGAGATGTCGGTCAGAATCGCCTGCATCAGGTCGGGATTTTTCGTCAGGAAGATCGTCAACTCGTCGGCGCCGATCCGCAGAACCTCGCAAGCCGTGATCGCCCGCAGCGTAGCGGAACGCAGCGTGCCCTTGATGATGGCCATTTCGCCCAACACCTTGCGCGGCTCGGCGATCACCGCCAGCCGGCGGCCGCCGCGCAAAACCTCGACGCGGCCGTCGATCAGCCAGTAGACGGCGTCGGCCACGTCGTCCTCGTAAAACAGCACCCGCCCGGCCTTCAGGTGCAGAATCCGCCGGCGATCCTCGGGCAACTGCAAAGCGGGAAAACTTTTTTTCAGCGCGCGGCCGCGGCGAACCTTGTTGTTGGCGCGCGCCCGGAAAACAGCCGTTTGCAGCGGCGACGGTTTTTCGCCGCGCACCCAGTCCAGATCGGCCTGCGTTTCGGCCAGATCCTGGTAGCGCGCCGCCGGGTCCTTCGCCGCCATGCGCTCGATCAGCCGGGCCAGCCGCTTTTGCGTTTCGCCGGTCCAATGAGCGGGAAATTTCACCCGGTCGGTCAGTTGCCGGGTCAGCACGACGGGGATGCTGTTGCCCTTGAATGGCGGTTCGCCGACGAGCAGAAAATACAGCGTCAGGCCGAGGCTGTAGATGTCGGCCCGCCGGTCCACCTGGCCGCGACCGTCGATCTGTTCGGGCGCCAGATAGTGCGGGGTGCCCAGCACGCCGCCGGCCAGGGTGATCGTCGGATCGTGATGGGTCTTGGCCAGGCCGAAATCGCTCAGCTTGGCCCGGCCGTCGCTCGTCAGCAGAATGTTCGACGGCTTGATGTCGCGGTGGACGTAGCCTTGCTCGTGCATGTACCGCAACGCGTCGGCGATCTGGGAAAAAACGGCCAGCGCCTCGTCCACCGGCAGCGGGCCGTCGAGGTGCACCTTCTGGTCGGCGGAGAGGCCGTCGACGTATTCCATGATCAGGTAAGGTCGGCCATGGATCTGGCCCGTCTTGTAGGCTGCCACCAGGTTCGGATGTTGGAGCGACAGCGCGGTGCGGCATTCGCGCTCGAACCGCTCGGCGTAATCGCAGCCCGGGCCCTGGCAGGCCGCTTCGTTGAGCACCTTCACCGCCACGGGCCGCTTCGGCCGCGCCTGCCGCGCCCAGTACACCTCGGCCATCCCGCCGCTGCCGATGGGGCGGATGTCCGACAGGCCGGGAATCTCCCGCACCGACGGTTGAAACGGTCGCATGAGTCGGTCCCTTCCTGCTTTTTAGGGTGATTGTCCGAACGTCATTTTACGCGTTTTGTCGGAAAAACTCACGCCGTCGGTGGATCGGGAAGCGAGTCGCCGGCCGCCGGCGGTTTCGCCTTTTGCCGGTTCGCCAGGCGGTACCAGATCGCCTCGGCGAGCAGCACCAGGGCGCAGACGGCGAGCAGCGGCACGCCGTACTGGCGCACCAGGCGCACGGCGTCGTCGGGCAAAATCAGCAGCGGCAAGGCCTGGGTGCCGCCGAGAAGCACGGCCACGACGAGCAATCCGCGCCGCCAGGCGGCTTTGCGCCGCCCGAAGATCAGGTAGGAAAACGCACCAATGCCCATCAGCCCGAGCATCAACGCCAGCCATTTCTGCGCGATGTGGATCAATTGCAGTTCGGTGCGGATGGAAACCGCCTCGGGCAGGTCGCCGAATTCGGCCTGGAGCAAGCGCTCGCGGGTGGCGGGAAAGCCGGCGATCAGGCGCCGGCGCGCGTCGCGCTGGCCGATGTGCTCCAGATCGTTGGCCCGGATGCCGCGATAGCCGGCCAGTTCCAAATCGAGCAGCCGGTCGTAGCCATAGCCGGCCCCGGCGGCCAGCAGCAACACCGCCAGAATCCGCAACAACATTTTGGCGCCAGCCGGAACTTTCACGCGACTCCCCCGGTGATTCGCCGGAAATGGTAGCCGAATCCGGCGGGTCAGGCCAGCGCCTCGGCCAGGATTTCCACCGGATGGCGGGCCGCGACGCCGGTCAGGGCGGTGATTTGCATCCGGCAGCCCTCGCATTCGGAAAGCACGAGTTCGGGCTTCCACTCGGCGACCCGCTCGGCCACGCCGCGGCCGATTTCGCGGGCCAGACCGCCGGTCTTCTGCTTGAAACCGTACGTTCCCGCCAGGCCGCAACAGCCGGCGTCCAGCACCCGCACCGAAAACTCGGGAATCTTGCCCAGCACCCGCACGGCGTTGGCGCCGCCGCCCAGGGCGGTCAGGTGGCAGGCCTCGTGATAGGCGGTCCGGCGCGGCAGCGGCTTGAGCGGCAGCGACAACTCGCCGGCGTCGTCCAGCCGCCGCAGGTACGAGAACAGATCGACCACCTTCGCCGACACGTCGCGGCAATCCAGCCCCAGCATCTCGCTCATTTCGTGCGACAGGGCCAGGGCGCAGCTCGGCGAGCCCACCACGATCGCCTCGCAACCGGCGGCGAGCGCCGCCCGCAACGACTCGACGTTGGTCCGGGCCAGCTTTTGCGCGGCGGCCAGATCGCCCGCGCCCAGCAGCGCCGCGCCGCAGCAGTTCTGCCGCGGGATTTCGACGGCGACGCCGGCGGCGGCCAGCACCTTGAGCACCGCCAGTCCGACGTCGGGATCGTTGCTGTCGGTGAAACAGCCGTAAAAGTAGGCCACCCGATGCCGCCCGGTTTCCGGCTTACGCCCGCGCACCAGGCGGGTGAACCGCCGGCGGGCGAACGACGGCAGCGGCGCGCGGCGATCGATGCCCAGCAGCTTTTCCATGAACCAGCGGACGATCCGCAAGCGCAGCGCCCAATTGGCGAGCGGCCGAAAGGCCACGCCCAGCGGCAGGAACAGGTAGGAATGGGTCATCAAGGTCGTGGTCAGGTCGCGGCCCCGCGCCGCCGCGTAGCGCTGCTTGGCGTATTGGTTGATTTCGGCGATCGGCACGTCGGCCGGGCAGGCCACCTGACAGCGGTAACAGCCGGTGCACAGGTTGATCCACGACCCTTCGACGGGCTCGCCGCGGCCGCGGAAGCGCTGCGCGTCCGGCCCGGCCTGCTTGGGCCCCGGAAAGGCGTCGGTCACCTGGACGACCGGGCAGGCCGCCACGCAGATGGTGCACTTGATGCACGGTTCGTAGAGGCCGTCGGGCCGCAGGGGTTCGATCAACGGTTGCCGGCTCATGACACATCTCCCGCCGCGTAACGGCCGGCCAGGTCGCCGGTCGCCACCGCCACGCCGCCGCCGGACCGCTCGCGGTAGGGATCGAAGCCCGCCAGAATGTCGCCGCCGGCAAACAGGTTGTCGAAAAGGGGCCGCTCGCCGGATAGGGGCCGCAGCCGTTCGTCCGTGGCTACGCCGGTCGCCAGTGCCGGATGGCCGCCCGGCGAGAGGAACGCGGCGTCGAAGTAAGGCCGGCCGCTCGCGCCGACCACCGGCAGGGCGAATACCGGCTCGCGCAAACCTTCGCGATCGCCGACCAACCCGCCGGACACCAGGTGGCCGGTCGCCAGGACGAAGGCGTCGGCCGTTTCGATCTGCTCGAACGGGCCGGTTTTGACTCGCAGGCCCGTCAGGCGGCCATTTTCGACAACCGGGCCGACGACCCGCGCCGCCTGCGCGACCCGCACCCCGGCGTCCAGCACCCGCCGGCGCAGGGCGGTAAACAGCCGCAGGCCGGGCAGGCTGGGCGGCTGGCCGGGCGCTTCGCACAATTCGCCGCCGAACCGTTCCTCGATACCGCGCTTGACGGCCAGCGTGTTTTCCGGCCCGAGCACCGCGGGAATCAACACGGTTTGGCCGGGCGCCCGCTCGCGCAAAAAGTCGCCCAGCGCCACCGCGTAGTCCGGCCGCGCCAGGGCGTGGCTCAGGCCGATCGCGTCGCGCCGAGCCGCCGGGCCCGCGAAATCGAGCGCCGCCACCGCGCGGCCCAGGCGCCGCCCGAGCTCGCCCGCCGTCAGCGCCGCCGAAAAATTGCCGAAGCCGCTCAGATTGCACACCGCCGCGATGCGCTTCGGCGCGGCCGCCATCGTCGCCGGAACCAGCGCCGTCGGCCGCAGCGTGCCGAACGCGGTGACGACCCGGCGCTGCGTCTCGCCGTCCCCGAGCAGTTCCACGCCCGCCGCGGCCAGTTCCTGCCGGAAGAACGCCAGCGCGCGCCGGAGGCGATCCACACCGACCAGCGCGTACGGGTGCCGCGGATTTTCGGCCGCCAGTTTCGCCACCGCCGCCAACGGGTTTTCGACCGGTTCCGCCGCGCCGGCCGGATACGCCAGCACGTCCAGGCAGCCGCTGAACAGGTGATGCACCCCCTGGCCGCCGACGATCAGCGTCACGTTCGCGCCGGCCCGCGCCGCCGCCAACGCCGCCGTCAATCCGGCCAGGCCGCCGCCGATGACCGCCACGCGCCGGCTCATGACGACACCTCGCGATCCAAACCCATCAGCGTGGCGTAGAGGGCGTAGTTGAGCGCTTCCTCGCGCAATTGGTCGCCCCACAAAATGGGCGCGATCCCCGCGAAGCGCTGCTCGAGAAAACGCTTGAGCACCGGAACCGCCTGACCGGGAGCCACCAGTCCGGCTTCCTGCAAAACGGCCAGGCCGCGGAAGGCGCACATCCCGCCCTGACACGGGCCCATGCCCAACCGGGTGCGATGCTGGATGTCGGCCAGATCGGGCCGGCCGGCCAGTTCCGGCAGGATCGCTTCGATCGTCGAACGCTGGACCATCTCGCATTCGCAGATCATCTCGCCCGGCGGCAGGCCCTCGACGCGCGCCAGCCGCTCGTAACGGCGGTAAAAATCCGTCGCGCCGGGGCGCAGCGGCGTGGTCGCCGTGCGGCATTCGCGGTCGACGCCCAGGATCGCTGCGACGCGGTCGGCGGTCTTTTCGGCCATCAGGCGATAGGTCGTCAGTTTGCCGCCGACGATGCTCACCAGGCCGGGCCGGTCGTCGCGTTTGGCGTGGTCGAGCACGAAGAAGCCCCGGCTGATGGCGCGGCCGTCGCCGCCGGCGCTGGTTTCCTGATAGAGCGGCCGGACGCCCGCATAGACGCGCAGCGCCCGGGCGTCGGTAAAGCCGGGCACCATGTCCTCGCCTTCACGGAACATCAGGGCGAGCTCGCGCTCCTCGATGCGTAACCCGTCCGCCGACGGCACGCCGATGCTCGTGGTGCCGATGATGCTCGTCGGGCCGTTGGGAATCAGCAGATCGCCGTCGGCCGGCTTGCGGCAGCGGTTGATGACGCGGTCGCAGAACCGGCGGTTGGTGATGATCAGGCTGCCCTTGGACAGCGTCAGGCGCACCTCGACACCCGCCAGGGCCGCCAGCGCCATGGTCCAGCCGCCCGCCGCCAGCACCGTCACCGCCGCCCGCGCCTCGTGCTCGCCCGCGTCGTCGGCGTAGCGCACGCCGACGATCCGGCGGCCGTTTTCCAGAAAGCCGGTCACCCGGCAGTGGGTCCGCACCACCGCGCCGTCGCGCTGGGCCGCCCGCGCGTTTTCCTGCGAGAGGAAGAACGGGTCGACGCTGGCGTCGGGGACGCCGAGCACGCGGGTCAGGCGCGGATTCAGAAAAGGTTCGAGCGCCAGGGCATCGGCGACCGCCAGCGGCGCGCATTCGATGCCGGCCGCCTCGCAGCCGCGCCGCAGGTCGTCGTAATAGGCCGGGTCGTCGCCCGGTAATTCGATCGACAACCCGCCGGTCGGTTCGGTGCAATGGGGCGCGATGCGCTGGACGATGCGGTTTTCCTCGATGCACTCGCGGGCCGCGACCGGGTCGTTGACGGCGTAGCGGACGCCGCTGTGCAGCAGGCCGTGACAGCGGCCCGTCGCGCCGTGGGCCAGATCCTGTTGTTCGAGCAGCAAAACGCCGATGCCGCGCTGCGCCAAATCGCGCGCCAGGCCGCAGCCGGTGACGCCGCCGCCGATCACGATCGTCTCGTAGGAACGGGGAGAAGAAGTCGAGTTCAGCATGAGTGTACGATCCGTGTTTTTCTTCATCATCGCCGTTGTTTTATCGGCAATGGCTTGAACTGTCCAGCGCCGAAGGAATCGAAAAAATGCTTTTTTGTTTGAATGGGCGCTTTTCACGCGGATATTTCGTGTTTATACTCGATCTCGTGGGTGGAGGAGGCCGAAGGGGTTTTGATGCGCTTCGGCTCTTTAGTTCGCCTGATCTACGTCCGGCCGGCGCGTTATCGCGTCTGGATCTTGATTCTTACAATCTTTTTCGTCCTGGCGCTCATCCCGTTTCTCCGCAGCATTTATCATTCGCCCGGCTCCGCCTACAGCGATCTGGACGCGGCGGCGGTGACGCTGATCAAGAATCCGCCGGCCGTCGACCTGCTGACCGGCGAGCGGTTGACGAGCGCCAAAGGGGCGCGCGACGTCCGCAACGACCAGTACAAATTTCGGGTCGAGCACCCCGGCTACCAGACGCACTACGAATGGTCCGACCAACCACCCCTGCCGGCCGATGCGCTGCTCCTGGCGCCCGACAATCCTGAAGCCTATCGCCGGCTCGCCTGGAAAAACCCGGCGGGGCCGAAACTGATCGTCTTGCAATTCGACGGTATGACGCCGGCGCTGGTCGAACGTTACCGCGCCGAACATTCCATGCCGGCCCTGGAAACGATGCTCGAACGCGGTACGGGCGGCCGTCTGACCAGTTGCTGCGAATTGCGCTCGCCGCCCATCTGGACGACCATCAATTCCGGCCTGCCGCCGGCGGAACACGGCATCGAAGGATTTCTGAAGTCGGATCCGCGAACCGGCGATTTGCTCGATTATCAACCGGCCGATGTGCACGCCCCGCGCCTCTGGGACATCACGCGCCGGCACGGCTTGTGGACGGCGCTGCTGGGCGTTTTCCTGATCGATCCGCAGGAAAACCTGCTCGGCCCGCAAAAACTGGCGAGCGGCCGGCGCCTAGTCGCCCAATGGCGCGCCGAAAAGTCGCCGGCGGTCGTGGTCCTTTACCTCACCGACGCCGACTACACGGCCCACCGTCATTTTCTGGAAGCCGAGCCGGAACATTTTCGCCGGCAAGGCTGGCATTTCACCGACGAAGCGGTCGCTTTTTACCGCGAGGCTTTGCCGCAGGCCTACCGGACGCTGGACGCCTGGATCGGTCTGGCCCTGACGCTCGCCGGGCCGGATACGGCGATTCTCCTGCTTTCCGATCACGGGCTCCGCCCCGTCGCCGGCCCTCCCTTGCCGATCGCCAACGCCGAGAAACTGGCCGCCATTCTGAATAAAAACCTGCCGGGATTCACGGCCTGCGATACGCGCGTCGACGAGACGCTGCAGTTGTGCGCCCGGCCCGGAACGGACCTGCGATCGGCCAAGGAACTCCTGGAAAACGCCAAACTGGACAGCGGCGAACCGCTTTTCGCCGGCGTTTCGATTCACGACCTGACCGCGGCCGGCGCCGGCGAACCGCCGGCCCGCGTGCTCGAGGCGGTCGTCGCGCCCGCCCTGTTATCGCCCGATCGCCGCCCGACCGACCGCTGGAACATCGGCAACCGCCACCCGCATCTGTCCCGCCTGTTCGATTTCGACGCGACCAACTCCGGCGAGCACGATCCGGAAGGCGTGTACTATCTGGCCGGCGCCGGGATCCGCGTCGGTTCACCGGCGAAGGATCCTTCCGTTTTCGACGCGATGCCGACCATGCTGACCCTGCTGGGGCTGCCCGCCGCGCTGGATATGCCGGGTCGCGCCTGGACCGAGTGCCTCGACGGCCCAAAGCTGTTGCCGCGGATCGCCAGTTACGGCCGCTCCAACAGCACCGCCGCCGCGCAAATCCCCTCCGCGGCCACGATCAACCACTTGAAAAGCCTCAATTATATTCAATAGTCGTCGCTGAACCGGGATTATCTGTCCGGCTTCCGGAACGGCGCCGCCGACCAGACGGCCGAGGGCAACTTGCCTTGTTCGCGGGCGGCGAACGCCGCCAGGGCCAGCGAGCGCTGGTAGGGTTTGAGATCGGGCAGGTCGGCGGCGGTAAAGGCGGCCATTTCGTCGACCTCGGCGCTGGGCCGGAACGCGCCGCCGGCGAATCGCGCCAGGTAGACGACCTCGAAATTCGGCCAGACCGGCCCGGCCAGCGAGGCCAACGGGGCCAGAACTTCCAGATCCAGGGCGGCTTCCTCGCGAATCTCGCGCCGCAGGGCTTCTTCCGGTTCCTCGTAGCGGCGAATCCAGCCGCCGGGGAACGACCAGTGATAGCGCCGGCGGTAGGTGTGGTGGAAAAGCACCAGCCGGCCGCGGTCGTCGAAGATGACCGCCACGGCGCCGATCAAAAAACGCGGATTGAGCAGCGACAACAGAACGGTTTGCAATCGGGGCCAGCGCGCCAGGAATTTCCAGATGCGCAGCATCAGGCTCACGACAGTTTCTGCCTCTGGATTGGGGCGATCACCTGGTTGAGTTCTTCGACGAACGATTGGGCGTCCTCGACGTTCGACAGGATCACCTGCACCTGATCGGCGGCCTCGCTGGAATCCGACAGGCCGGCGCCGACCTCGGCCAGCAGTTCGATGGCGTTTTCGATGGCCCCGAGGCGGTGGTCGATGAGGCGGCGTTTTTCGACTAGTTCCAGGTAATTTTCCTGGCGCTTTTTCAACACTTCGATATTGCGGTCCAGAATGGCGCGTTCCGCTTCCTGGGCGGCCGCCTTCTGGGCGTTGGCTTTGAGGATCTCGGCGTTGAAGTCGATCCGCCGACCCAGGACGTTGCTGTCGATCCGCCGGCCGGCCAGGAGCAGTTCAAGAAAGGATTTCAAGAGGCTTTTGACTTGCGTGGCGCTGGCCGACATCGCGCCAATGCGGTGGCTGTTGGCTTGCAGATCCTCCTCGACGCGCCGCGCCGTTTCCCAAAGCCGCAGGTAGCGCTGCCGCTCCTTCGCGGGCAGCCGCCGCAACTGAAAAGCGGGCAGGCGGGAACGGTCGAGAATGCCGCGCACCGTCAGGTAGGCCGCTTCCCCGCCCAGCACGAACCAGCCCAGGTTGTAGTCGCCCGGCACCGTCGCGACCGCCGTCAATCCGGCGAACAGGTACAGCAGGTTGAAGCGATTCACCCAGGGATGCAGCAAAAAGCTTTTTATCCACTTCAAAGCGGTGGCTCCTTCCGACCGAGGATGGCTGATTCTAGCGGAATCGGCGGCGAATCGCTATCGGCCGGCGGGCGGCGGGCGGCGGAGGTTTCAAACGGCGCAATTGTTGGACTTTTCTCGTTTTTAATCCGCATTTTCGGTTGGTTGACAGGTTGATGAAGGATGCTAAGATCGGCGCAAATTCCACGTTCGGACGGTAAGGAACGCTCATGCCCACCGATTTTCTTCCCGTTTTTTTCTACCTGGTGATTGTCGTGCTCATCGGCGCCGGAGGCATCGTCGGCCTGTCGCGGCTGATCGGTCCGCGCAAGGATACGGCGGAAAAACTCAGCCCGTACGAATGCGGCGTGCCGCTGATCGGCGACACCCATGAAAAGTTCCCGATGAAGTACTACATCATCGGTATGTTGTTCATCCTGTTCGACGTGGAAGTCATTTTTCTTTACCCGTGGGCGGTGATTTACAAGGAAATGAGCGCCGGCTTCGGCTTGTTCGCCCTGGGCGAGATGGCGGCCTTCGTGCTGATTCTGCTCATCGGCTACCTCTACCTGTGGCGCAAGGGGGCGCTGGAATGGGAATAGAGCAACATATCCCGGACGGGTTTCTGACGACCACCGTCGATAAGCTGGTCAACTGGTCGCGGACGTACTCGACCTGGCCGGTGACGTTCGGCCTGGCCTGCTGCGCGCTGGAAATGATGGGCGCGGCGATGGCGCACTACGACATCAGCCGGTTCGGCATGGAAATCTTCCGGGCCAGCCCGCGCCAGGCGGATTTGATGATCGTCGCCGGGACGCTGACGAAAAAGATGGCGCCGGTCATGCGCAAGGTCTACGACCAGATGACCGAACCCAAATGGGTGCTGGCGATGGGCTCCTGCGCCTGTTCGGGCGGCATTTTCCGCAGTTACGCCGTGGTGCAGGGCGTCGATCAAATCGTCCCGGTCGACGTTTTCGTGCCCGGTTGTCCGCCGCGTCCCGAGGCGCTGCTCTACGGGATTCAGGAACTGCTGAAAAAGAAGGTTCAAACCGACTCATTTAAAAAACGGGCCTGACGGATGACGGATCAAAAGGCACTACTGGATCGATTGACGGCGATGTTTCCCGACCTGGCGTGGCAAACGGACCGGGGCGGGCTGCCGACCGTCGCCGTATCCCGCGAACAATACGTGGCGACGGTGCGCCGGCTGCGCGAGGATCCGGCGCTGCGCTTCACCATCCTCTCGCACCTGACCGGCGTGCATTACCCGGACGACGCCGAGCCGTTCGAGGTGGTCGTGCGCCTGACCAGCCTGACCCTGCCGGGCCAGGCGGCGATCAAGGTGCGCGCGGCGGGCGAGCCGCCGGCCCTGCCCAGCCTGGCCGCTTTCTGGCAGGCCGCGAACTGGCACGAACGCGAAACCCACGACATGTTCGGCATCCGGTTCGAAGGCCACCCGAACCTGGCCCCCCTGCTGCTGCCGGAGGACGCGGACTACCATCCGCTGCGCAAGGACTTTCCGGTCGAGGGCACGGAGGAACCGGCATGACCCCGGCCCAGTCGCGCTACATGACCCTGAACATGGGACCGCAACACCCCTCGACCCACGGGGTGCTGCGCATCATCCTGGAACTCGACGGCGAACGCGTGGTCTCGGCCACGCCGGTGATCGGCTACCTGCACCGCGGCATCGAAAAACTGGCCGAGGGCATGACCTATCACCAGATCATCCCGCTGACCGACCGCCTCGATTACACCGCCTGCATGAGCTGCAACCTCGGCTACGTCTGGGCCGTCGAGCGGCTGCTGGGCATCGAGCAGGACATTCCGGCGCGGGCGCGGGCGATCCGCATCGCGGTCGCCGAGTTGTCGCGCATCGGCGGCCACCTGATCTGGATCGGCAGCCACGCGGCCGACATCGGCGCGCTGACCGTGTTCCTCTATTCGTTCATCGACCGCGAATTCATATACGAGCTGTTCGAGGCGATCAGCGGCCAGCGGATGACCGTCAGCTACCCGCGGATCGGCGGCGTGAGCGCCGACCTGCCGGCCGGCTGGGTCGAAAAGTGCCGCGAGTTCTGCCGGATTTTCCCGCGCAAGGTCGACGAATACGAAACCCTGCTGACCAACAACCGGATCTGGAATTCCCGCACCCGCGGCATCGGGGTGTTGTCGGCCGCCGACATCCTGGAATGGGGCGTGACGGGCCCGATGGCCCGCGGCAGCGGCGTGGCCTACGACCTGCGCAAGGTGTTGCCGTACGGCGGTTACGAAGAATACGACTTTGAAGTGCCGCTGGGCCAGGCCGGCGACACCTACGACCGCTACCTGGTGCGCATCCGCGAGATGCGCCAGAGCGTCCGGCTGATCGAGCAGGCGCTCGACCGCCTGACCGACGGCCCGGTGATGGCCGACGTGCCGGCCGTGGCGCCGCCGCCCCGGGTGGACGTCAACACCCGCATCGAAGCCTTGATTCATCACTTCCATCTGGTGGTGGAAGGGTTCTCGCCGCCGCGCGGTGAAGTGTACTTCGCCTCCGAGGCGCCGAAGGGCGAACTTGGTTTTTACTTGGTATCCGACGGCGGCCCCAAGCCGTACCGGTGCGCGATCCGGGTGCCCAGTTTCAGCAACTTGCAGAGCATCGTGAAAATGGCCCCGGGCCGGTTCCTGGCCGACATGGTGGCGCTGATCGGGACGATCGACATTTGCCTGGCCGACATCGACAAATAAACCGTCGGCCCGGCATTCAAAACAGTGTGGGTTGCCCAAATGGACCAGATCAGTCACCACATTATGGACCTGGCGGAGAACAGCACGGCGGCGGGCGCGGGGTTGGTGGAAATCCGGATCGTCGAGGATCTGCCGGCGGACCGGTTGACGGTGGAAATCGCCGATGACGGCCGGTCGGCGGCGCGGCCGCAGCCGGCGCGCGGGAACGACGCGTTCCAGACGGACCAGGAAAGCGGCCTCGGGCTGACCCTGTTCGCGCGGGCCTGCGAGGAATCGGCGGGGCGCGTCGAGATCGAGGGCGCGGCCGAGCAAGGCTCGCGGTTGCGCGGCTGGATGCAATACAGCCATCCGAACCGCAAGCCGCTGGGCGACCTGGGCGAGACCCTGATCACGCTGTTGATGGGTTCGCCCGGGGTTTCCTGGGTGCTGTGCCATGAAAAGATCCGGTCCGACGGGCGGCGCGACGAACTGCGGCTCGATACCCGGGCGATCCAGGCGGAAGTCGGCAACATGCCGCTGGCCCACCCGGAGGTGATTCGGCGGATTCGGGTTTGCCTGCGGCAGCAGCAAACCAAGTTGAAGGATTAATGCGGCGGGGGCGCGCCCCGCGGATCGAGAAAGGAAGCGGCGACCCGTGTGGTGGATGGTCCTCATAGCGATGGTGAAGGTCCTGGTGTTCCTGGTGATTTTCCTGGCCTTCACCGCCTACAACACGTTGTACGAGCGGCGGTGGGCGGCGCGGCTCCAACGGCGCGTCGGCCCCAACCGCGCCGGTCCCCTGGGGCTTTTGCAGCCGATCGCCGACGCGGTCAAACTGTTCTTCAAGGAAGACATCGTCACCGACCAGGCCGAACGGTTCCTCTACATCCTGGCGCCGATCATCGCGGTCTCCACGGCGATGCTGTACGTGACGGCGATTCCCTTCGGGCCGGAAGTGCCGTTCCTCAAAAGCCTGCCGCCGGCCTGGAACAAATTTTCGATGGCCGACCTGAACGTCGGCGTGCTGTTCGTCTTCGCCGTCAGTTCGATCGCGGTCTACGGCGTGTTGCTCGGCGGCTGGGCGGGCAGCAGCAAGTACTCGCTGCTGGGCGGCATGCGGGCCAGCGCCCAGATGATTTCCTACGAAATCGCCATGGGCCTGTCGATCATGCCGGCGATCATGAGCGCCGGCAGCCTGAGCCTGAACGACATCGTGGCGTCCCAGGCCGACGCCTGGAACGTTTTCCGCCTGCCCTGGGGCCCCGTCGGCTTTTTCATCTTCATGATGGCGATGCTCGCCGAGGCCAACCGGGCGCCCTTCGACATGGTGGAAGCCGAGCAGGAACTGGTCGGCGGCTACCACACTGAATACAGTTCGATGAAGTTCGGCGCCTTTTTCGTCGGCGAATACGGCAACCTGATCACCATCTCGGCCTTGATCACCACCTTCTACCTGGGCGGTTGGCAAGGACTGCCGTTCGTCGACGTGGGCCTGCCCGAATGGCTGGCGCCCTACCTGAGCATCGTCTGGTTCGGCCTGAAAACCTTCCTGATGATCGCGGTGCTCGTCTGGATCCGCTGGACGTTCCCGCGGCCCCGTTACGACCAACTCATGGGCTACGGCTGGAAGGTGTTCTTTCCCCTGGCGCTGGCCAACCTGTTCGTCGCCGGCGTCCTGATGTACATCGGCCGGGCGATCGGTTGGGGCTATTTCGGTTGAGAGGGGGATGCGTTTGGGAAACCTGAGAAAATTCCTGTTGACCGACCTGCTCGCGGGCCTGCGGCTGACCCTCAAGTACGCGCTCCGGCGGCCGGTGACGATTCAATACCCTGAGGAGCATCGCCCGATCGCCCCGCGATACCGCGGCCGCCAGCGACTGGCCGTGCGCGAGGACGGGTCGCTCAAGTGCGTCGCCTGCGGCCTGTGCGCCGCCGTCTGCCCGTCGCGGTGCATCTACCTCGAGCCCGGCGAGCTGCCGAACGGCGACCGTTTCCCGAAAGTCTATGAACTCGAGGTCGCCCGTTGTGTGTTTTGCGGTTTCTGCGCCGAGGTCTGCCCCTTCGAGGCGATCGTGCTGACCGAGGAATTCGAGCTGGCGGTGACCGACAAGCGCCAATTGCTTTACGACAAAGCGTTCTTGAGCGCGGACCAGCCAAAGGAGTAGGCGCCCGATGCTGATGCTATCGCTGTACGTGCTGTTCGCCCTGGGCGCCGTGATCGGCGGAGCGAACGTCGTGGCGCGGCGGAACCCGGTGAACAGCGCGATCGCGCTGCTGTTCACCTTCCTCTGCCTGGCGTCGTTGTACATTCTGCACGGCGCGCCGTTTTTGGCGATGATCCAGATCATCGTCTACGCCGGCGCCATTCTGATCCTGGTGGTGTTCACCATCATGCTGCTGGCGCTGCGCGACCCGGGACGGGGCCTGACCGGCCTGTGGAGCACGCCGCAGAAGGTGACCTCGCTGGCGGTGTGCGCGCTGCTCGGCGGCCAACTGCTGTACCTGGCCTGGCGCGCCCTGGCGGAGACGCCGGTGGTCGACGCGGGCGCGGGCCTCGCCGAACGCGTCGCGCCGGCGACGCTGGGCCGCGTCCTGTTCGATAAGTATCTGCTGCCGTTCGAGGTGGCCAGCGTGCTGCTCCTGGTGGCCATCATCGGCGCGGTGGTGCTGACCCGGCGGCCGCGCGGCACGGCGGCGGCCATCGACAGCCCGCATGCCGACGAGGCCGCGGCAGACGAAGGGAGGCCGGCATGATTCCCGTGAGCTTCCCGCTGGCGACGGGCGCGGCGCTGTTCGCCCTGGGCGTGTTCGGCGTCCTGGTGCGGCGCAACGCCATCGTCATGTTCATGTGCATCGAGCTGATGCTCAACGGCGTCAACCTGACGCTCGTCGGCCTGTCGGCCGGCCTGGGCGTGGTCGACGGGCCGATTTTCGTGCTGTTCGTCATGGCCGTCGCCGCCGCCGAAGCCGCGGTGGGCCTGGCGATCATCGTTTCGCTGTACCGCCGGAAAGCGACGGTGGACATTTCGCGCTTCGATTCGATGCGGGGCTAGGAGCGGTCGATGGGTGACTGGCTGTTTTTGATTCCGCTGTTTCCGCTGTTGGGCACGATCGCCAACGGCGTGTTGTCGCACCGGTTGTGGCCGCGGCGCGACGGTTTCGCGGGGGCCCTGGCGTCGCTGCTGATCCTGGCTTCCTTCGTCGCCGGCCTGCTGGGCTTTTTCGAGCTGCGGGCGGCGTCCCGGCCGGAGGCGCTGCACCAGGTGCTGTTTTCGTGGATCGGCGTCGGCGCCCTGCAGGTGCCGTTCGGCCTCGTGGTGGACCAGCTGTCGGCGGTGATGGTCCTGGTGGTGACGGGCGTCGGCTTCCTGATTCACGTTTACGCCGTCGGTTACATGCACGGCGACCCCGGGTTCCGGCGGTTCTTCACCTACCTCAACCTGTTCGTGTTCGCGATGTTGCTGCTGGTGCTGGGCGACAGCCTGCTGGTGATGTTCGTCGGCTGGGAAGGCGTCGGCCTCTGCTCGTACCTGCTGATCGGCTACTACTACGAAAAGCCGAGCGCGGCGGACGCGGGCAAGAAGGCGTTCGTCGTCAACCGAATCGGCGACTTCGGCTTTCTGCTGGCGATTTTTCTCTGCTATTACCACTTCGGCACGCTGGAATTCGAGGGCCTGTCGCAGAAGCTGGCGGGCGTGAGCGGCGGCGTGATCGTGACCATTACCCTGCTGCTCTTCCTCGGCGCGACCGGCAAGAGCGCGCAGATCCCGCTGTACTTCTGGTTGCCCGACGCGATGGAGGGCCCGACCCCGGTCAGCGCCCTGATTCACGCCGCGACGATGGTCACCGCCGGCGTCTATATGATCGCGCGGACGCACTTCCTGTTCGACCTCGCGCCGTTCTCGCAGGCCGTCGTGGCGACCGTCGGCGGCCTGACCGCGTTTTACGCGGCGACCATCGCCTTCGCCCAGCGCGACCTCAAGCGCATCCTGGCCTACTCGACGATCAGCCAGCTCGGCTACATGTTCGTCGGCGTCGGCCTGGGCGCTTACGCGGCCGGCGTCTTTCACCTGATGACCCACGCCTTCTTCAAGGCGCTGCTCTTCCTCGGCGCCGGCAGCGTCATGCACGCGCTGTCCGGCGAACTGGACGTTTACAAGATGGGCGGCCTGCGCAAGCAACTGCCGGTGACCTTCGCCACCTTCCTGATCGCAACGCTGGCGATCGCCGGCGTGCCGCCGCTGGCCGGTTTCTTCTCCAAGGACGAGATTCTCTGGAACGCCTTTGCCAAGCACCTGGACGGCGTGCCGGCGGCCTGGAACTACGCGCTGTACGGCCTGGCCCTGCTGACGGCCGGGATGACGGCGTTTTACATGTTCCGCGCCCTGCTGCTGGCCTTCTTCGGCGAAAGCCGCCTCGAACCGCACACCGCCGCGCACGTGCACGAGAGCCCCAAGATGATGACCGTGCCGTTGCTGGTGCTGGCGCTGCTCAGCGTCGTCGGCGGGTTCGCCGGGGTGCCGGCGGCGATCGGCGGCGGCGCGCACTTCGCGTCCTGGCTCGCGCCCGTGGTGGGCGGGGAGGCCGCGGCCGAGGGCGGGCACGCGCCGGCGGCGCTGGAAATCGGCCTGATGGCGTTGTCGGTGCTGGTGGCGCTGACCGGCATCGCGCTGGCGTTCGTCTTCTACGGCCGCCGCCTCGGCCGGGCCGAACGGTTCACGACCGCCTGGCCGAAACTGCACCGGGCGGTCTGGAACAAGTACTACGTCGACGAATTCAACGACGCGGCGGTGATCAATCCGCTCAAGCGCGTCGCGACGAATTTCCTCTGGTTGTTCATCGACGCCGCGGTGATCGACGGCGCCGTCAACGGCGTCGCGGCGACGGCGAAACGAAGCGGCGCCCTGTTGGCCCGGCTGCAAACCGGCCGGGTCTACGCCTATGCGCTGACCATCAGCCTCGGCGCGGTGGTGCTCCTGGGCCTGGTACTGTGGCGCCTGTGAGCGCGTCGGAGTAGGTAAACGATGTCCGTTCGACTCTTGTCGCTGGTGATTTTCTCGCCGCTCGCGGCGGTCGCGGTCCTGCTGCTGCTGGATCGGCGCAAAGAGGAACTGCTGCGCTGCGTGGCGCTCGCCGGTTCGCTGCTGACCTTCGCCCTGAGCCTGCCGCTCTTCTGGCTGTACGACCCGGCGAAAAACCTGTGGCTGCGCGAGCCGTCGGTGCCGTGGATCGCCTCATGGGGGGCGAACTACGCGGTAGGCATCGACGGCATCAGCCTGCTGCTGGTGCTGTTGACGACCTTCCTGACGCCGCTGTGCCTGCTGGCGTCGTGGAAATACATCCAAGACCGCGTGAAGGCCTACCTGATCTCCTTCCTGCTGCTGGAAGCGGCGATGATCGGCACCTTCTGCGCCCTCGACGTCTTTTTGTTCTACGTTTTCTGGGAAGCGATGCTGGTGCCGATGTACCTGATCATCGGCGTCTGGGGCGGGCCGCGCCGCATTTACGCCGCGGTGAAATTCTTCCTCTACACGATGGTCGGCTCGGTCCTGATGATGATCGCCCTCCTGGTGACCTACTTCCACCTGCCCGAGCGGACCTTCGATCTGACCTTGTGGTACGAGGCGGATCTGCCGCTCCAGTTGCAAACCTGGTGCTTCCTGGCCTTCGCGCTGGCGTTCGCCATCAAGGTGCCGATGTTTCCCTTCCACACTTGGCTGCCCGACGCCCACGTCGAGGCGCCCACCGCCGGTTCGGTCATCCTGGCCGGTGTGCTGCTGAAGATGGGCACCTACGGCTTCGTGCGTTACGCCATCCCGCTCTACCCCGACGCGGCCGCGCGGCTCGCGCCGCTGTTCATCGGGCTGGCAGTGATCGGCATCGTCTACGGCGCGCTGGTGGCGATGGTGCAGAAGGACGCGAAAAAACTGGTCGCCTACAGCAGCGTCAGCCACCTGGGCTTCGTGATGCTCGGGCTGTTCGCGGGCAACGCGCTGGGCGCCGCCGGCGGCACCCTGCAGATGATCAATCACGGCCTTTCCACCGGCGCCCTCTTCCTCCTGGTCGGCGTGCTGTACGAGCGGCGCCACACGCGAATGATCGCCGACTTCGGCGGCATCGCGAAAGTGATGCCGGCCTTCACGGCGCTGTTCATGCTGGTCACGCTCTCGTCCATCGGCCTGCCGGGAACCAACGGGTTCATCGGCGAGTTTCTGATTCTGCTGGGGGCGTTCGAGCACTGGCGACCGTTGGCCGTGGTGGCGACGACGGGCGTCATCCTGGGCGCCGCCTACATGCTGTGGCTGGTGCAACGGGTCTTTTTCAGCCCGGTGAAACACGAGGCCAACCAGGGCCTGGCCGACCTGACCTTCCGCGAATGGGCTTACCTGCTGCCGATCCTGGTGTTCATTTTCTGGATCGGCGTTTATCCGAAGACGTTCCTGGAAAAGATGCAACCGAGCATCGACCAATGGCTGACGATGACCAAACCGGCCGCGCCGGCGCGGACCGCCCCGGCGGCGCCCGCGAGCGCGGCGGTGCCGGCGCCGGGGCCGGCCTTCGTCGTGGAGTAAGAGGCTGCACCGATGAGCAACATGTCTTTCAGCCTGTACGGACCGCCGCTGCTCGTGCTGTACGGCTTGTTGATGGTCCTACTGGCCGAAATCGTTTCGCCGCGCGACACGCGGCCCCGGGTGCGCGACCTGCCGCCGGTCTTGGCGCTGGCGACGCTGGCCGTCGCGCTGGTCGCGGTGGCGTTGCGGTGGTCGAACGCCTCCGAGGCACAGGGTTTCTCGGCGATGATCGTCGGCGACCGGCTGGCGCTGTTCGCCCAGGGCCTGTTGTGCCTGGCCGGCATGCTGGGCGTTTTGTCGGCCTGGAACTACTTGCGCACCGTCGGCGAGGACCAGAGCGAGTATTACGCGCTGCTGCTGGGCGCGGTGTTCGGCGGCATGACGATGGTCGGCGCGGTCGATTTGATCATGATCTTTCTCGGCCTCGAAATCCTGTCGATTTCCGTTTACGTGCTGGCCGGTTTTCTGCGGCGGCGCGCCGAATCGGGCGAAAGCGCGATCAAGTACTTTTTCCTCGGCGCGTTCTCGACCGGCTTTTTGCTGTACGGCATCGCCCTGCTGTTCGGCCACGCCGGCTCGACCAACCTGACGGTGATCGCCGAACATTGCACCTTTGAAAACGGCGACAGCCTGATGGTGCTGGGCGGCATGGCGCTGGTGCTGGTCGGCCTCGGCTTCAAGATCGCCGCCTTCCCCTTCCACGTCTGGACGCCCGACGTCTACCAGGGCGCGCCCAGCCCGGTCAGCGGTTTCATGGCCGCGGCGGTCAAGGCGGCGTCGTTCGCCACGCTGCTGCGCCTGTTGGTCACCGCGTTCCAGCCGTTGGCCCCGCAATGGATCGTCGTCATTTACTACCTCGCCATCGGCACGATGGTGTTCGGCAACGTGGCCGCCCTGGTGCAGAACAACCTCAAACGCCTGCTGGCCTATTCGTCGATCGCGCACGCCGGCTATATCCTGGTCGGTATCGCGGCGATGATCCGGCAGGATCAGGCCGGGGCCGGCGCGGTGCTGTTCTACCTGCTGGCCTACACGCTGATGACCGTCGGCGCCTTCGCGGTGGTCTCGCACCTTTCTTCCGGCAGCGCCGACGCCGATCGGCTCGACGCCTACCGCGGGCTGTCGCGCCGCCACCCGTGGCTCGCCCTGGCGTTGACGGTCTACCTGGTGAGCATGGCCGGCATTCCGCCGCTGGTGGGCTTCGTCGGCAAGTTCCTGCTGTTCGCGGCGGCGGTCGAGGCGGGCCTGACGCATCTGGCGATCATCGGCGTTTTGACCAGCGCGCTGTCGGTCTATTATTACATTCGGGTCATCTATTTCATGTACATGAGCGAACCGGTGGTCGAGACAACGCCGGCCGAGGCGATCCCGCACGATTGGCCCGGCCGCGTGGTGCTGGCGGCGACCGTGGCGCTGGTCATCGGCCTGGGCATACTGCCGCACTGGTTCATGACCTGGGCCGGCGAAAGCGCCGCCATGTTGTTGGGAAAATAGCCGCCGGTCAGCGTTCTTCCATTGCATTGACAAGACGACGGCGAGGGACGATGTTTCGGTACAATCAAATCCCTGGAAAACCGTCGTTCGGTCAGCGGTAGCAGGAGGTGTCGTATGGCGAGGATAAAGGTTCCGGAAGGAATCGTTTTTCCGGTCGTCTCTTCCGAATTGAGCCGTCGCAAGAAACAGGTCTTGGCCAAGAGCCTGCAGTCACTGGAGCCGAAACCCGGCTTGACCGTGGCCGAGCTCGTCGAATCCATGAAGAACATGAGCATCCAGGCCCGCGCCATCGGCCAATGCGCCGAGGTGCTCGACGGCCTGTACCGGGACCGCCGCCGCCCGACCGTTTTTCTGGGGCTCGCGGGGCCGCTGATCGCCGCCGGCCTGCGCGACGTCATTCGCGGCCTGATCGAGGGCGGCTACGTGGACGTCGTCGTGTCCACCGGCGCCATCCTGTACCAGGACATCTATCAGGCCCGCGGCTTCAAACACTACAAGGGCACGCCGCACGCCGACGACGCCGCCCTGCGCGACATGTACATCGACCGCATCTACGATACCTACGTCGATGAAATCGCCTTCTGGAACACCGACCTGTGGGTCGGCAAACAGGCCGACGCGCTACCCCCGGGCAATTACTCCAGCCGCCAGTTCATCGATTATCTCGGCGCGCAGCTCGAGGACGAAAAATCCATCGTCCGCACCTGCCACCGGCTGGGCGTGCCGATTTTCGCGCCGGCCCTCAACGACTCGTCGATCGGCATCGGCCTGACCGAACACCGGCACCGCGCCCGGCAGCAGGGCCGGCCGAGCCTCGGCATCGATTCGATCCAGGACAACTACGAGCTGACCCAGTACGTCGTCAAATCGGCGTGCACCGCCGCCATCTACGTGGCGGGCGGCGTGCCGAAGAACTACATCAACGACTCGGTGGTGATGAGCTACATCTTCGGCCTCGAGCGCGGCCACGATTACGCCCTGCAGGTCACCACGGCCGTCGTCGCCGACGGCGGCCTGTCCAGCAGCACGCTCAAGGAAGCCACCAGTTGGGGCAAGATCGACCGCCAGGCCCGCAGCGCCATGGCGTGGGTCGAACCCAGCGTCGCCCTGCCGCTGCTGGCGCAGTACGTCTTCGACCGGCATCCGCCGCGGCCGCGGCTCAAGGCGGTCTGGGACGGCGACATCCTGAAAAAACTCGTCAAGCCTTCTCCGGCCAAGAAACGCTGATCGGCGACGCCGAATCCGCACAACGGCGCACGGAGGTGCCGATGCGACGACTCTTCGTTTCCCTCGCGGTGTTTTCGTTCTGGTTCGCTCTGTTGTCGCCGGCCCGGGCGGCCGTCACCCAAATGCCCGGTTGGCCGCAGGAAGTGACGGGCAACGTCACCTTCGGCGAAACGTGCGGCCTGGTGCTGGCGAACGTCGACGCCGACCCTGATCTGGAAGTCATCGTCGCCACGGCCGGCCAGCAGCTCCACGTCTGGAAACTGGACGGCGCCAAGGTCTTCACCGCCGCCCTAACCGGCCTGGCGCAGACCGTCCCGGCGGTCGGCGACGTCAACGGCGACGGCGATCCCGAGATCGTCGTGGCAACGCGTGACGCCTCCGGCGGCTCGCCCACGCCCACGGTGTACGTCTTCGCCGGCGACGGCACGAAACTCGCCCAGAAAGCCCTGCCCCACGGCGGCGCGTCCAACAGCCCGCCGACCCTCGCCGATCTCGACGGCGACGGCGCGCTCGAAATCCTGGTCGACGAACGCGGCAGCTCCACCGGCTGGCTGCACGCCTGGGACGGCGACCTGAATTCGATCGGCGGCTCCTGGCCGGTTGTGTTGGACCACGTGCCGGCGACCAGCGCCGCGGTGGGCGACATCGACGGCGTCGCAGGCCTGGAAGTGGCGATCTGCTCGTACAGCAGCTTGTGGGTGGTCGACGCGGACGGCATCGCCCAGGCGAACTTCCCCCGGACCATCGCGGGCGAAGGCTACAGCTACGGTTCGCCGGCGCTGGCCGACCTGGACGGCGACGGTCGGCTGGAGATCGTCACCACGACGCACGGCGATTTCAACCGCGTGCACGTCACGACGGCCGACGGCGCGGAACTGGCCGGCTGGCCGTACGACCTGGGCGACGCCTGGACCTTCGCGCCGCCCGCGGTGGGCGACATCGACGGTGACGGCGGCCTCGAAGTGGTGGCCGGGCGCTCCGGCGGCACGATCGCCGACGACAACCTGTTCGTGATCCGCGCCGACGGCACCGATTTCGCGCCATTCCCGTACCGGATGACCGGCGGGGCGGAAGGCAGTTACGTGCTGGCCGACATCACCGGCGACGACCGGTTGGAAATCCTCTTCACCAACAACCTGCTGGACGACAACCAGGGCTACCTGTTCGCCGTCGACGCCGACGCGCAACCGCTCGCCGGCTGGCCGCTGCGCCCGGCGGGCTTCACCTACCTCAACGGCGCCACGCTGGCCGACGTCAACGGCGACGGCGTGCCGGAAATCGGGGCGGTGGGTTCCGCGAACGGCGTGGAGTCGGTCAATTTGTACCGCTCGCCCGATTACACGTTCGGCCCCGGCGGCGTTCATTGGCGCACCTACCAGGCCGACGACCGGCACAGCGGCCTCTATCACCCCGTTTACCCGGGCGACGACGATGACGACGACACGACCGGCGATGACGACGATGACGACAACGACGACAACGACGACGCGACCGACGACGACGCGACCGACGACGACGCGACCGACGACGACACCTCGGGCGACGACGATTCCACCGGGAACGGAACCGGCGACGACGACAACGATGACGACAGTTCCGGCGGTTGCGGATTCTAAGCCGGCCGGCGACTTGAATTACCCCGTAAAACGGGATACCGATTATCCGGGCGGGCGGGATTTCCTTTCGATTGCCGATGCCCAGGATTGCTGACCCGTTGCGGCGGATCCGCCAACTCCACCTCACCGCACCCGCGCCGGGCTCGCTTGCCTTCACCGGATGATAAAGCCGTGCGTTCGCCGCTTGCGGCGGCGCGGCTCGGATACCGACCCAAGGTTCCACCCGCTCCTCAAGGAGTCGGCCATGAATTTCCGGCGGCTCTGGGTACTGGCGGTCTTTTTGCCGTTGGCGCTGGCGTTTTTGCCGTCGTGCGCGAACCCGGGCGACGACGATTCCGGCCCGAGCCAAGGCGATGATGATGCTTCGCCGGTTGACGACGACGGCGGCGATGACGACGACGACAATGACAACGACTCTCCCAGCGACGATGACGATAACGATAATGACGACGACGACGATTCGGCCGACGATGACTATACGGGCCCGGACGACCCGCTCGAACCGTCCGCCGATTTTCTCGCCCGGCAGGCCGAGTTTCTCGCCTATTGCGACCAATACGGCGCGCCGCCCCTCGGTACGACCAACGGCCAGGTCTGCCGCGCCTTCACCGGAACCGGGCAATTCAACGAGGCCGCGATCCTCTTGTCGCTGAACACGATCGCCTCGCGCGAGGACACGGCGGATTTCGATCTGAACGCCGTGCTGCGATTGCTTTACCTCGACCGCGAGGAATCCATCCTGCCGGCGGACCTCAAGGCGCTGATGGAATCGACGGTGCTGACGTTCAAGTACTGGCTCGACGAATCCGGTCCGGATGATATGTGCTGGTGGTCGGAAAATCATCAGGTGCTGTTTCACGCGGCCGAACTGCTGGCGGGCCAGTTGTTTCCGGATCAGATCTTCTACAATTCGCTGGCCACCGGCGCGGAGCACGCCGCCCACGCGCGGGAATTGCTGGACCGCTGGCTCGCGATCCGCGGCCGCTTCGGTTTCGCCGAATGGCACTCCAACGTCTACCTCAACGAGACCATGGCGGCCTTGCTCAACCTGGTCGATTACTCAGACGACGAAGCGATCACCGTCAAAGCGGCGATGCTGCTGGACGAGTTGACCTTCGATCTGGCGAGCAACACCTACGACGGGCTTTATGCCACGGCGCACGGCCGCACCTACGAAAGCCATCTGCTCGACGGCTTGACCGATTCCACCCGCGAGGCCGCCTGGATTTTGCTCGGCTTGGGTGATTATCTCGATCCGAGCAACTTCACCGGCGCGTTTTTGGCGACCAGTGAAAAATATTGGCCGCCAGTGATTCTGGAAGATATTGCCGCCGCGGCCGCGCCGGCTCTGGAGCACCGCCAGCGCGACGGCCTCGACATCGCCGCCGGCCCGTCCTACGGCGTCGGCTACGAGGATTTCGCGGATATCCTGGTCTGGTGGGGAATGACCGGTTACGCGGCGCCGCCGATCATCGCCGGCACGTTCGAGATGGTCGAATACTACAACCTGTGGGAAGGCTATTTGTGGAGCGATCTGGCTTTCCTGCGCTTTTTGGTCGGCAGCCCGCTGCTGCCTTCGCTGGCCGAAACCTACGAACCGCTGGCGCGCGGCGTGGCGCTGGAGTCGGCGGGAACCTACACCTATCGCACCTCCGCCTATCAGCTTTCCGGCGTCCAGGATTACAAGCCGGCCCTGTGGTCGGCGCAGGTCCAGGCCTGGCAGGCGACGCTCGATCGGACGGCCTTCGTCTTCACGTCCTACCCGAGCATCGGGTGGCTGACCTCCTTGATGGACGGACCCTGGATCGGCGGCTGGCTGCCGCGCGCAACGTTTTACCGCAACGTCGGCGTCATCCAATATTGGCGGCCGGAACTGCCGCTGATCGACCACCTGCTCTTCGCCGATTACACGCACGCCTACTTCAAAAGAAGCGCCTTCGACCAGACCGCCGCGCGCGGCCATTGGGTCATCGGGCGGAAGGGCGAGGCCTACGTGGCGCTTTATTCGCAAAACCCGCCGTCCTGGTCGGCGCAAAACAATTACGAACTGATCGCTCCCGGCCGCGAAAACATCTGGATCGTTGAACTGGGCGACCGCGAACACAACGGCCCGTTCACGCAGTTCGTCAACGCCGTCGCCGGCGCGACGATCGAAATCGGCGATCGACTGACCTATGAATCGCCGAGCCTCGGCGAGGTCGTCGTCGGGCGGGAAGGCCCGCTGACGGTGGCGGGTGAGACGGTGGACCTGGGGCCGTTCGCGCGCTGGGACAATCCGTATTCCTTCCAGGAGTACGGCGCGCAAATCACCCGAATCCATTACGACGGCCAGCGCCTCGAACTGGATTTTCAAACGCCGCGGCGGCGCTATTGGTCGGGAGCCGCCGAATAGAAGGAGGATCGCGCCATGCGGTTTTTTCAATCCTGCGCCTGGGCCTTCCTGTTGCTTACGGCCATCGCGTTCCTGGCGTCGTGCGCCGCTGATGATGACGACGACGATTCCGGCCAAAACGGCCTTGATGATGATTCGTCACCGACCGACGACGACGATGACGATAACGATAACGACGATGATTCGTCACCCGGCGATGACGACAACGACGATAACGACGACACCACGCCGGCCGACGTTTTGGACGAGGTCGATCCGTACATCGGCACCGGCGGTCTCGGTTACGGCTACGCGGCGGCGTATCCGGGCGCGAAATATCCGCATGGCATGATCACCCTGAACCCCAACACCACCCGCAACGGCTTCAACCCGTATCAGCAGGAGTTTTCCGGCTACAACTATTCCGATCCGCAAATCCGCGGGTTCGTCCACACCCAGCTCTTCGGGGTCGGCGGACCCGCCGAGGGCAACCTGCTGGTCATGCCGATGAAGGAAAAGCCCGCCGGCGACATCCGGGAGGCGATGTTCCGCAGCGCCTTTGCCAAGGAAACCGAAATCGCGACGCCCGGCTACTACTCGGCCTACCTCGACGACGCGCAAACGCGGGTCGAACTGGCGGCGGCGGCCAATAGCGGCGTCGAGCGATTCACTTACGCGGCCGGCGTTTCCCCTTACTTCATCGTCTGGCCGTCGTATTACCAGATCGACGGCTGGACGTACGACTCCCTGATTGAAATTGATGCGGGCGAGCAGGCGATCTCGGGTTGGATCGATTACAGCGGCGCCCAAAACAAATCCGACGGCTACGTGGTCTACTATGCCCTGACCTTCTCGCGGCCGTTCACCGATTCGGCGGTCTGGCATTACGGCGGGCCGGCGGAAGCGGGAACTTCGTTGCAAGCGCCCGACGCGGGCGCCTACGTCGGTTTCGCCGCCACCGCGGAACCGTTGATCGTCAAGGTCGCCATCAGTTTCCAAAGCGTCGCGCAGGCGCGGGCCAACCTGGCCGCGCAGGTCGCCGACGCCGATTTCGATACCGTGTGGCTCGCCGCCCGCGCGGCCTGGGAAGAAGAACTGGGCAAAATCGAGGTCCGCGGCGGCACGCCGCGGCTGCGACGCATGTTTTACACCGCGCTGTATCACACCCACATGATGCCGTCCGATTTTACCGAGGCGAACAACCGCTACTTCGGTTACGACGGGCAGACGCACGATTCCGGGAGCCGCCGCTATTACACCGAAATGTCGTTGTGGGATACCTACCGCACCTATCATCCGTTCCTGGATCTGCTCGATCCGGTCCGCGCCGCCGATCTGCTGCAATCGCTGACCGACATGTACGTGCAGGGCGGCACCGTTCCCCGCTGGGCCGGCGCGGTCCGCGACACCGGCTCGATGATCGAAACGCCCGCCCATATCGTCTTCGGCGAGGCCTATCTGAAAGGCGTCCGCGATTTCGACTACCAGACCGCCTACGAAGGCTGCTACGCCCAGGCCACCGGGGGCAGCGCCCGCGACTGCCTCGATCAATACATCAACCTGCATTTTCTGCCCGAGGATCAGTGCTACCGGGGAGTCAGTCACATCACCGAAGCCTGCCGGGCCGACGCCGCCCTGTCGAAGTGGGCCGACGCCCTGGGCTTGCCGGCGGACGCGGCGCTGTTTTTGGAACGCAGCCGCTATTACCGCAACCATTTCGATCCCGCGACCGGCTTCCTGCGCCCGAAAAACGCCGACGGCTCGTGGGATACCCCGTTTTTTCCGGATAACCCGTTCAACGAACACTACGTCGAAGGCGACGCCTGGCAATATACCTTCTGCGCGGAGCACGATCTGGAAGGCCTGAGCGCCTTGTTCGGATCGACAGCGGCCATGACGGCCAAACTGGAGGAGGCGTTTCAACTGGCGGCCGACGGTCCACCGGGAATCGTTCTGCCGGGCAGCTACTATTGGGCGGGAAACGAGCCGGACATTTTCTATCCGTACATTTTCGCCCAGGCCGAGCGGCCCGATCTGACGCAGAAGTGGACGCGCTGGATCGTCGCGACCAAGTTCGGCGACGGGCCCGACGGCCTGCCGGGCAACGACGACGGCGGCACGATGTCGTCCTGGCTGCTGTTCACTATGCTGGGATTTTTCCCGCTCAACGGCACCGATATCTATTTGATCGGCAGCCCACTGTTCGACGAGGCGGTGCTGCATCTGCCGGACGGCGATTTGATCGTCACCGCGACCGACAACAGCCCGGAAAACCTGTACGTCCAGGCGGTCCGATTGAACGGTGAACTGCTGGCCGATCCCTGGTTCACCCACGACCGGATCGCCGCCGGCGGAACCCTCGAATTCGAAATGGGACCGCAACCGGCCGCAGCCGCCAAACCGCTCGGAAAATGACCCAACGGTTTTCATCGCCGATTGTCGCGCCCCAGGCAGCCGTTTGACCGGTTTTGCGGATTGCCGAAGACTCTTGTAATCGCAAGATTCAACTTGCACTGGTTTGTAATGTGTTACGCCATCATTGGCGTTCTTTCGCTGTTTCATTTAGAATTAACCGCGAATGAACACGAATAAACACGAATGAATTCCCAAATTGTCAGGCCGACGACGAGGAAGTGCTGGTGTACAAGCCGTATTGGGCGCATTTGAATCAGATCGGGGCGCCGGTGCGTTTGACCGACGCCGACGGCGCGGTGGTCTGGGCGGCGGAATACGAACCCTTCGGCAAAACCGTGTCGCTCGACGAGGATCCCGACGGCGACGGCGAGACTGTCACCATGAACTTCCGCTTCCCCGGTCAGTACTATGATTCGGAAACCGGCCTGAATTACAACTGGCACCGCTACTACGATCCGACCGCGGGGAGATATCTGCAGGCAGAATTTTCCCAAGTATTACAAGTTAATGATTTTAGAAAAGAACTAAATAAAAATTATGGCCAACATTTTGTATATGCAGAAAATAATCCACTTAGTTTTATCGATTTTACAGCAAATGATTCGATGACATTCAGTATTGGTGGTGGAGGAATAGTAGGAGTAAATCTTTCTATTACACTAGCTGACTGTGGGTTGTATATAAGTTATGGATTTGGAGTTGGTTCAATTTGGCTCGCCGATGTCGGAATTACTTGGTCTAAGCAAAATCCAAATATTGGGAAAAATTATACATTATATGATCAAGGTGTTTTTTGTCGTGCTGGAATAACAAATTTTAAGGAAAATGCTTCAGCTGAACTTGGTTTTGGAAGAAGGCCCCCAGGCCCCACTTTCAATTATTACCAAACTGGCAAACTAATAAAATTCAACCTGGGCCCTGGAAAATGCAATTAGAGAGAGTCAAATGGAAATCTCAGAACATTTTTTACTAATAGGCTATATTATATTTCTTAGCCTTATGTTGGCCTTTAGAAAAAGGCTATATAAGGGCCTTGTCTGGCAATTTAAAACATTTTATAATTACGAAATAAATATTACAACTGCAAGAACAATAGTGATTATTGTGCTTATTAGCATGATATCTATTGTTATTCTTTACACTATAGTTGACATATTAGGGTTATTACCTATCGGTAATTAACTATATATAATATATATTTAACGATTTTTCACGATTATTACCGATTATAACGGTTTGTTAGGGGCAACAAAAACCACTCGATTCAAGAACTACCTTTTTTTGGTTTCTTATAATCACGGAATCAAGAGTCCTAGGGCGCGAAAACCCCTGTGGGGCAAATCCGCAATCGTTGCCGCGCTGGCGGCGGGCGGACCGTTCGGGTAAGATTCGGTTGTCGCTGGCGGCGCTGCTGGCGGGCGGGATGATCGCGGGGAGCTTCTTGCTGCTGACGGCCCGGAGCGGCCGGGCGATGGGCGACGACGAGGAAGTGCTGGTGTACAAGCCGTATTGGGCGCATTTGAATCAGATCGGGGCGCCGGTGCGCCTGACCGACGCCGACGGCGCTGTGGTCTGGGCGGCGGAGTACGAACCCTTCGGCAAGACGGTGGCGCTCGACGAGGATCCCGACGGCGACGACGAAGCCGTCACCATGAACTTCCGCTTCCCCGGCCAGTATTACGACGCCGAAACCAGCCTGCACTACAATTGGCATCGCTATTACGATCCGACTGCGGGGAGGTATTTGCAGGCGGAGAGTGGGATGATTTTTAAAATTCCATTAAAAAGCACTTTGAGAAGAGAGTTATCTTATACATATACCGTCAATAATCCCTTGGTGTATTATGATCTAAATGGATTCTGGTATATTGATGTTAATGTTTCCGCTGGAGGCATCACAGGGGGCGTCATGTTTGATGGTAATGGAATGACACCATATGTAGGGGGCTATTTTCCTATTCCCTTTTCAATTTCTAATATTTTACCTTCAGCCTCCGTTTCTTTCTCACCTAACAATGTATCATCTGGGTGGGCAGTGGCAGTTGTTGGCTTTTTACCATTATTTTATGATGTTGGCCCCGGCGGATCGGTCGGTTACAGTGATAGTTTCTTTTTCGAATATGGCATCGGGACACCGGGTAGTTATTCACCGCAGGTATACTGGGCATATCCAACAACAAAGAGGTGTGATATTATATGATAAGGATTGAATAATGGATAAAGCAAACCTATTCTCCATAATATTTATGAGCATAATCATTATTTCCGGATGGTTATGGCGAAAAAGACTGGCGGCATCTTTACAATATAGGAGCAAATTATATGGATATGTGAAACCAATAGAATGGTTTCAATCACAGGCAGATCGAATGTGGATGGCATTTACAATATTATGGCTTATAATTGTAATATATCAATTTATATCTTTTATATTTAAATGATTTTAATCTGATTTCCAGTGACATCTGTGACCTAGAAAGTCAAAAAACCCCATATTTTCTTTTTTCATCTTTTTCATTGGCATTTACACCCAGTTACACTTTTTTTACGACTTGTTTTGGATAAACTCAAATGGACAACCGAATGGTATTGGCGACGACGAGGAAGTGCTGGTGTACAAGCCGTATTGGGCTCATTTGAATCAGATCGGGGCGCCGGTGCATCGCTTCTCCGGCCGGGGCCATGTCTAAGCTTCGCGCTTCTTCCTTGGTTTTTTCGGTTTCGGGGTCGGCAGCGCGGCGGCGGTGAGGCGCACGAGTTCGCACAGCCGGTCGCTGTCGTCGATCTCATCGGCGTCGATCAGCATCGACGGCTTGGCGCCCGGATAGGCCTCGCCTTCCTGGTAGCGCCCGCCGACGAACGCCTGGCCGGCCGGGGTGATCTTGACGAAGAGTTGATCGTCGCACACCAGCGCCACGACCTTCTCGCCCACGTACAGTGCATATTCGCCGAACATCTTGCGGGTGCGGATGCCGGGCAAGGCGCCGAGTTGGTCCAACAAGTAGTCGATCGTGCTTTGACTGGTCGCCATCATCATCTCCCCGAATCAGACCCGGCAGCCGACCGCCGCGGTCAGGTAGCCCTGATCCTCCTCGTCGAGCGCGCCGCTCTGATCGAAGTCCGCGCCGTCGCACCATTCGTTGTCCGGCGTGCAGGCGACCCCCGAGTATTCGTCCCAGGCGGCCGCGAACAAGTCCTGATCGGCGGTGTCGACCGTGCCGCTGCCGTCCAGATCGGCGGGCGCGCAACCCATGGCCGCCCACGTGCAGTCCAGCGTTTGCGGCGCCATTTCACACAACGGCGCCTCGAACCACAGCGAAAATCCGCCGAACCCGACGTGGCGCGGGTTTTCCGTCGGCTGCCATTGCTCGTCCGGACCGATGCATTCGTAGCCGTCGCCCGCGCGCCGTACCGGATAGGTCGTGCCGAACCGGTCCCGGTAGCGCTGCACGCGCCACGGCGCCCGCTCGGTGATCGCCGTCAGCTTGGCCTCCACCGCCGCCGCGATCTGCTCGTCGGTCAACAGAGCCCAGTCCGTGGTGTCGGCCATGTCCAGTTGCTGTTCGAGCACCGCCGTCGCCTCGTCGCCGCTCGCGAACCCGGCGAAATCCTCCAGCGGCCAATCGAGGTCGAACATCCGCGCGTAGGCGGCCGCCTTGTAAAGCATCTCCTCGGCGGAAGCGGTCAGCCCGGCGATCGTCCCCGCGCCCTTTTCCGCGTCGGCCGCGGCGGCGGCGAACGGGTCGCGCGCCAGTTCGTAGACCAGGTGCGCCAGGATTTTTTGCATTTCGATCATGTTGCGCAGGTTGCGGCGGGTTGCGGTAAACAACTGCTGGTCGCCGGTGAAGCGCGCGTAGTAGGACAGCACCACCGAACCCAGCTCCAGTTCCTGGAAATCGTCCATCATGCCGCCGAGCAAATCCGCCCACACCCCCGGCACGAGCAGGCCGACGACCTCGGCCAGGTCGTACCAGGGAACGCCGAACACCTCCAGCGACAGGATATCGCCCCAGCCCAGGCCGATGAACGCGTCGTCGACCGTCTTGCATTGAATGACCGGCGCGGTCAACGGCACGCCGATCAAGTCGAACACGTACTGCAGGGCGGTGGTTTCGATCGCGCCCGGCAGCGGCAGTTGCGGCACCGGCCAGCTCAGGCCGTCGGTCGAGATCGCCTGCGCCACGTAGGCCATCTGGCAGGCCGACAGGCTGCCCAGGTCCTGCCATTCCACCTCGCCGTCGGGGTTCATCGCGCCGGCGACGGTCAGCGTGTCGTAGTCGTGCCATTCGTCGACGGTCATCAGGCGGTTGTCGTTGGCGACGATGCTGTCGCCGGTGCGGTGCGCGGCCTCGACGGCGTCGTGCGCGGCCTGCGCCAAATCGGCGGGCAGATCCGCCGTCGCCTCGGCTTCCATCGCGGCCAGGAAGCCCAGCGCGTAATCGGTGAAATTATCGCGCGAATTGTGGTTGCCCCAGATCGCGCCTTCCCAGGTTCCCAGTTGCGAGATCATGAACGACGAACAGCAGTCCGATTGCCGCAGAAACGGCGGATCGTGATCCAGTTCGTCGAACACGTAGGTCACGGCGAAGCTGCCCACGTCGTAAATCGCCCGGAAATTAAACAGGTATTCCGCGGGATCCTCGCGGTAGGTGAATTTCACGCCGTCGAAAAAGGTGGCGAGGATTTCCTGCTCCAATTCGTCGGGATAGGTGACCGGCGGGGTGACCGGCGCGCCGTCCTTCAGGCGGGTGATCGTGCCGCCGGTTCCGTCCATGGTGCGCGTCCAGGCCGCGAATGCCTCGCGGGTGGTCAGGCCCGGGTGGCCGGACACGGCCTCGTTGAAGGCCATGCCCTCGAACTGGCGGATCAACGACAATTCGAGCTCGCGACCGCCGAGCACCTGGTACAACTTCCACGAGGAAAAAGCGGTTTTGCCGAACGGATTGTTGTCGTCCGGCCCCGGCACCACCTCGAACTCGTCGCCGTCGCGGGCGATCGCCACGCTGCCGAACGCATTGGCGAAAACCGCATCGCCCGAAAACGAGAAGCGGTTCATGCTGGTCAGGGCGCGCAGCGACCGTTCGCGGTAAAAGAGCCGAAAGGCGTCGGCCTTGGCGTTGGGGTTGGGTTCGGGCGTCGGCTCGTAGGTGTCGTTGTCGTCGTTATCATCGTTGTCGTTGTCGTCGTCGTTGTCGTCGTCATTATCGTCGTCATTATCGTCGTCGTTGTCGTCGTTGTCGTCGTCATCGTCGTCGCCGGTCTGATCGTCATCGGCGGGCAGGGAATCGTCGTCCGCCCGCGTCGCGTCATCCGCGTCGTCGCCTTCGTTGCCGCAGGCGACCGGCAGGAGCAACAGCAGCAACAGTAAACAACCAATGCTCGTTTTCGACAGCAACGACATTTCCCCTCCCTTGACCATCGAACGGACGGATCGCGTTTTTTATTGCCTCACGAACGGGTTCTATATTACCGGTTCATCCGGCGGATTGCGACCGCTTGCCCGAAATCTTTTCCGTGGACCGCGATCCAGTAACCGGCCACCGTCGTCCACAGCCAAAGCAGTTGCGGCAACAGGGTGAGCGGTTCGCCGGCGAGCCACAGCAGCGTCGGGTTCCACCAATAACCCGTGACGTAGATCCAGCCGGCGCAAAGAACACTGGATGATTCCACCAAAAAGGCCGTAAGTTGTCCCCAGACGATCAGCACCGCCGGCGCGGCCCACCGAAAACGCCGCGGCGCGAACGGCGGATAAAACCATCGCAGTAGCCGAAATCCGGTCAGTAAAATCCCGCCGTCCCAGAAGAGATGCGCCGTCAGGAACGCCAGATAGTGGACCGGCAATTCGAGCCGCCAAACGATGATCGGTAGGCCGGAGTGTTGGCTCAGCACAAAGACGGGGATTTCCCAGCAGGCGCCCAAAACGACCCCGAGCCAAAAAATCCGCCAATCGAACCGATCGATCCGGCCCCGACGCCGAAGCCACAGGAGAACCGGCGGGCCGCCGAAGCCGACCGCCAGATCGAGCCAATAGAAACCGCTCGCGAGCAGTTCCGGCATTCGGTTTGTCCTGGGCTGGGTTGCGCTAATAATCTAACGCCGAACGGCCGCGCCGGGAAACCCGGCCTGAATCGGCGATTGACGCCTCCGGCGGTTTCCGCTCCAATTCAAGGAACCCATTCTAACCGGAGAATTCCATGCGTTCGATCTTCCGTTTGGCGACGGTTTTCTTTTTGCTCTGTCTGGGCATGCTCGGCGCGGCCTGCGACCAAAGCGACGACCCCGGATCAGGTCCGGGGCAGGCTCAAGATGATGACGATTCCGCCGCCGGCGACGACGACGACGACAACGATGACGACAACGACGACGACAACGACAATGACGACGACAACGATACCTTCCCCGCCATCACCGCCGTCGAACCCCTGAAGTGGAAGCGCTACTCCTGCCCGGCCGAATCGCGGGAAGGGATCACGGTCGTCACCGGCAACTTCAACATCCACGGCGGCCAGGAAGGTTCGCCGGAGGAGATCGGTCAGGCGCTGGCGGCGCACGGGCCCTTCGACGTCTTTTCGCTGCAGGAATGCCCCGAGGAATACGCGGCGCCGATCGCGGCGGAATTGGGCATGTACTATTTCTACGGCGAAGACCAATCGCTGATGACGGCCACGCCGTTGATCGATCCCCAGCTCCATCACTACGAAGTCTCGGGCCTCGGGCGCTTTTTGCACGCCAACGTCGAAATCGACGGGCACGAAATCTCGGTGTACGGCGTGCACGTCGACTGGAACGAAACCGGCGATTCGCAAAACCGCGAACTGGTCGACAATTACCTGTCGGTCGATCCGGTCGAGCGAATCGTCCTGATGGGCGACTGGAACGAGGAGCTGGGCTCGACCCAGGCCCGGATTCTGGACGAGCAGGTCGCCGACGCCTGGGCATCGCTCGGCGTCTGCCCCTCGTGTCGCACCACCTGGCCGGCGATGATGTTCTACGGCGCGGAAGGCCAGCAACTGATCGACAACACCTATTTCAACAAGTCGTCCGGCGGCTGCACGGTGACCGGCGAAATCATGCACCTGACGCCGAACCGCTCCGACCACAAGCCGCAGACCACGACCGTCTTTTTCCCGGAAACGACCGGCTTCGTGCCGCCGATTCTGCTCGACGTGGTGTACGGCTTCGGTCCCGAATCGATCGGCCTGTTGTTCGACAAACCGCTCGCCGACCTCGACGCGGCGCTGCTCGACGGCGAGACGGAACTCGAACTGGCCGCTACCGAAATCATCGGCGACGGCACGCTGGCGCTGGTCAGCGCCGCCGCGGCCCTGCCGACCGGGGTCGAACTGACCGCCCGCGTCGCTTCCGCCACCGACGTCGACGGCGCCCAGACGGCTGCGACCCTGGAAATCACCTTTCCGTTTTACGAAAACCTGCTGGCCAACCCCGGCGCGGAACTGGGCGAGACCGGGTGGGAATTCGACGGCATGGAGCAAGCCGCCGAGTTCAATCACGTCCTGCCTTTGACGGGCGACAGCTATTTCTCCGGCTCGCCGGTCACCCTGCGCGGCTACGCGACGCAGCTCGTGCCGTTGGATGAATACGCCGCGCTGATCGACGCCGGTTACGGCCGGTTGGCTTTCGGCGGCGCCTCGGCCACCGGCTACCGCGTCGCGGAAGGCGGCACGTCGAACATCCTGTACCCTCACGACGAAAGCGAAGGGGTCGTGGAACTGCTGAGCGCCCAGGGCAAGCTGCTCAAACACGTGGCCGGCGGCCGCTACGACGAAATGTTCTGGCAACCCTGGCGGGTCGTCGACGACATCCCGCCCGGCACCCGCTACGCCCAGGTCAAATTGCGGGCCATCGCCGGCGAGGAACCGTGGGAATTCAATTCGGCCGCGTTCGATGCCCTGAACCTGTCGGTCGTCACGCTGGAGGAACCGCACGGGCTGCTCGGCGGCAACCTGGTGGCCAACCCGCTGTTCGAGTCCGGCCGGGAAAATTGGGACATCCCCGGCGGCTACCTCCTGGCGAAGGACCATTTCATTCCGATCCGCTCCAACATCAACGTGAACACGGCCACCGGCGACTGGTGGCTCGGCGCCTTGCTCGTCACGCCGGGAGCGACGAGCGTTTCGCAGGTGATTTCGCTGGCCGCTTACGCGGATTCGATCGCCGCCGGCGAGCTGGCCTTGCTGTGGGGCGCCTACCTGCGCACCTGGAACCCGCAATCGCACGCCGATCTGCAAATCACCTTCTTGGACGACGCCGGCAACGACCTGCAGAGCGACGCGCTGGGGCCGATCAACATCCCGGAATGGTTCCGCTACGAGAAGACCACCGTCGTGCCGGCCGGCGCGGTCGCCGTGCGCTACGAATGGATCGCGACGGCCGAACAACTGTTGATCGGAGTCGCGTCCTTCTTCGACGCGCCGTTCGTCTACCCGGTGCAAGCGAACTGAGGCCGCCGCCGTCCGGCGGCGGAACAGGAACAGCGATGGGCGAGTATTTGCTCGGTTTCGATATCGGCGGCACCAAGTGCGCGGTCGTGCTCGGCCGCCCGGACGGCGAAGCCGTGACGATCCTGGCGCGCGCGGCTTTCGCCAACGAGGGCCGGACCGCGCCCGGTGATATTCTGCCGCGGTTAATCGGCGAGGCGCGGGCGATCTGCGCCGCGCGGGGAATCGCGCCGGCCGACGTCCACTCGCTCGGTATCAGTTGCGGCGGGCCGCTCGACAGCCGGCGCGGCGTGATCCTGGGGCCGCCCAATCTGCCTGGCTGGGACCGCGTGCCGATCGTCGACGAATGCCGCGCGGCGCTGGGTATTCCGGTCCGGTTGCAGAACGACGCCAACGCCGGGGCGCTCGCCGAATGGCACTGGGGCGCCGGCCGCGGCTGCCGGCACCTGATTTTTCTGACCTTCGGCACGGGAATGGGCGCCGGTCTGATTCTCGACGGCCGGTTGTATGCCGGCGCGAGCGACCTCGCCGGCGAGGTGGGTCACATCCGGTTGGCGGAAGACGGACCGGTCGGTTACGGCAAGGCCGGTTCGTTCGAGGGCTTCTGCAGCGGCGGCGGCCTGGCCGCGGCCGGACGAGCGTTTTCTCGCCGCCTCGCTGTGGAGGCGACACCGCCGACCGCGCAATCGATCGCGGAAGCGGCGGCGGCGGGCGACGCCGCGGCGCGCGAGATCATCGCCGCCAGCGCGCGCTACCTGGGCCGCGGTCTGGCGATGCTCGTCGACCTCCTCAATCCCGAACGCATCGTCATCGGCGGCATCTTCGCCCGGCAACGCGACCTCTTCTGGCCGCTCGCCCAGGAAGTGCTCGCCGCCGAGGCGCTGCCGCTCGCCCGGCAATGCTGCGCGATCGTGCCGGCCCAGCTCGGCGAGGCGATCGGCGACTACGCCGCGCTCGCCGTCGCCCTGGTCGATCAATCCGTCCCCCTTCGCAGAACGAACGTGGCGATTTCCCAGGGCGCCAGCGCGGCTTCCAACCGGCCGCCGACCAGCGGCTCTTCCCGGTAGATCTCGTCCTCGCCCAGCGAAACGCGGTGCGCGCCCGTCAACGGGACGCCCGGATCGACGACCAGGCGCGCGCCGCGGCCCGACGCGTCGTAAGCGCGCAGCACGATCGCCGGCGAATCCTCGGCCGGTTTGAGCACGTCGCAGATCGCGTCTCCTTCGAGGCGCCACAACGAAAGCGGCGTTTGACGGTCGCCCGCGTGCGGCGGTTCCGCGCGCCACAACGGCGGCAGCGCGAACTCGCGCGCCCGGCGGGTCAGTTCGTCGAACGCGGGCCGGCCGCGCGTCGGCAGCAACGCGTAGTGAAATTCGTGTTCGCCCAGGTCCCAGGCATCGGCGGGCCGGCGATAGTCGCGATAGACCCGCAGCATGTCCCGCGGCCCGATCAGGCCGGGCCGATACGGCACGCCGCCGCTGGCGTATTCGCGCAGGATGAGCCAGTGCAGGTTGCCGAGCGCCAGTTCGAAGAGGTTGATGCCCAGTACGCCCAGCCGCACCGTCCGGCCCAGCGCCGCCAGGATTTGCCGCCAATGACGGCGCACGAATTTGCCGAACCCGCGCGGCCCGACCGACACCGAGCGCAGCAGCCCCAGCGCCAGCGACGCGCCGTCGAACACCGTCGAGGGAATCCCCCGATTGAGCACCGCCAACCCGGCGTCGGCCCCGAAAACGCCGGCCCAGCCCTGACTCGGCCAATGGCCGGGCGCGCGCGGCGTGGCGTGGTACGGCGTCTCGCAAACCAGCTCGCCGGAAAACGCCAGCGGCAGCCAGGCGAGGATGCGGCGATCGCGCCGGCGCAACGTCAGCCGCGTTTCCACTTCCAGCCGGCCGCGGCCGGGCAACAGCGCGTAACGCGTTTCGACCGTGGCGGCGGGATATTCGGCGCGCACCGCGACGACCGAGCGCAGCGGCCCCGACTCCAGTAAAACCGGTTGGCCCAACGGCGCGCCCAGTTCTTCCTCGCCGGTCAACGCCACCGTCCAGAGGTTGCCGAAATCCGCCAGCACCCGCACTCCGCCGGGACGCACATCGCCCGGGCGCAACAACTCGCGGCCCGTCGCGACGTCCGCCAGACCGCACAAGCCGCGCGCGTCGATGTCCGCCCGCAGCAGGCCGTCGGTCAACGTGAATCGGGGTTCTCGCCGGGACGGCGGCGGCGTTGGCGGCGCGGGCGTCGCCGACAGCTCGAGGCGCACGACGCCGAGCGCGGGCAGCTCGACCGCCGTCAGCAGGCCATCGGCGGTCGCTTGCGCCGGCAGCGGCCGTCCCGCCGAATCGACCGGCGTCGCGTCCCGCGCCACCTCCCATGGAATGGAAATCGTCGCCGACCGCGGCCAGGTCAGCGGATTGAAAACCAGCAGGCAATCCCGCGACGCGCCGGACGTATCCAGCCGCGCCGCGATCGTTTCCATGGCGCCAGCGAGACCGGCGGCGATCGTTTTTGCCGCCGCGGCGCCGCGCGCGAAGGCTTCGCGCATGGCCGGATCGATCGGCGTGCCGTTGATCGTATCGTGAAAATCGTTCTTGATCAGCTCGCGCCAGGCGTCGCCGATTTCCCGCGCCGGATACGCCGCGCCCGACAGCCAGGCCGCCGTCGCCAGCCGTTCCCACGCCAGGATGCGCTGTTCGAGGTCGCGCGCCAATTGTTTGATGCGGTGGCGCGATTCGTAGCCGCCGCTGTGCAGCGGATTCATTTCCGCGCGGCGCACCGGCAACTCGGCGCGGTGCGGTTCCAGCGCGGCGAAAAAGCGCGACGGCAGGGAAAATTCGAGCGGTGTCGTGCCGGGCGTCCGCCGCCAGCGACGCACGAAGTCAACCCACGATTCGGACGGCGCCAGGAAATCGAAGCCGAAGGGAATCAGATGAACCGGGGCGGCATTGTGCGGTTGCTCGTAGGCCAGCCGCGCCCGCACCTCGCGAAAGTGATAACGCACGTTCCAGAAACGGCTTTTGAAAAGCGGCGGCAGACCCGCGTACATCGCGACCAACCAGAACGACAGCACCGCCGAACCGTCGGGCGCTTCCCAAACGAAGGCGCACGGATTGCGCCGGTCGAACGGATCGAGCCCGCGGGTGAATAGGTAGTGCGGCATTCCGCTTTTCCGCAATAGCTGCGGCAGTTGCGGCGGATGACCGAAGGTGTCCAGGCCCCAACCGACCCGCGGGTACTGCCCGAGGTGATCGCGCCACCAGCGTTTGCCGTAAAGCAGGTTGCGCACCAGCGCCTCGCCGGTCGGCAGGTTGTGATCCGGCGCGGCCAGCCATGAGCCGACCGCTTCGACCCGCCCGGCGGCCGTGAATTCCCGCAAGCGCCGGAACGCCTCCGGATCCTCGCGCTGCAACGGCTGCACACTGAAGGCCTGATCGAGCACGTAGGTGAATTCCGGGTGACGCGCCAGCATGGCGACGACCTCGCGGTCGATCGCCAGCAGGTCCTTCGCGTAATCGCCCTCGGTTTTCCACCATTCGAGGTCGCTGTGATAATGGGGAATCGCGTGAACCGCCCGGAATTTCATTTTCGGCAACATCCGTCTGGTGGTCTTGAAACAGTGAAAATCACATCTCGCCCACGCGGCGATCAACAGCCGCAACCGCCGTCGTCGTCATCGTCGCCGGCCTTCCCGGCACTCGGGGAGTCGTTGTCGTCATTATCATCATTATCATCATTATCATCATTATCATCATTATCATCATTATCATCATTATTATCGTTATCATCATTGTCATCGTTATCATCGTCGTTGTCGTCATCGTCGTCGGGCGGCGTGACCGTTTCGTACTCCAGCGCCACCACGTCGTAAAATTCCAGGCTCGGCACGACCAGCGAGGTCTGTTCGTCGTTCGTTTCGAACGCCAGCGGAATTTCCCCGTCGAAATCCGGCGAAATCAGCGTCGCCGACAGCACGCCGCCGATCGGCACGGTCGCCGCGACGTCGGTCTGCGGCTCGATGTGCGTTCCGGGATAGTGGTGATTGATCAGGTGCAGCAAGGCGAATTGCGTTTCGGGGTCGTACCACAGCGTCGGCGCGATCTGGCGATCCGGCACGACCACCTCGCGCCGGCGCGGGTGCTCGGTCAGGCCGTGGTAGTAATCCGCGTGCACCTTGAACCAGTCGATCAGGTGAAAGACCGTGTCGTGCGTGCCGTTGGTGCGGATGTCCTGCAGGTAGTTCTTGAAATGGAACGCGTAAAACACGCCGCTGGCGTAAGCCTCGGCCGAATTGACGCGGATGTAGTCGATCTTCTGCTGTTCGGACAGGCCGCTGTACCATTCCATGCTGGTCGGCCAATCGAGAAAATAGATCAGCGGCGCGTCGCGGCCGAGCAGTTCGCGGCTCGCTTCGCGGCCCCGGCGGAACCAATCGACGAACGACCAGCGCAGCGGATACGGCGCCAGGATGAAGGTCATTTGGAAATCCACAAAGGGCGAAATGCCGTTGACGCACGAGTAGAGCGGCCGCCCGTACTCCGCGGCCAGATCTTGGATGCCGTCGGTGAGTTGTTCCAGGTAACGGCGCGTCGCGTGGCCGTGAAAATCGTTTTCGCTGTACATGGCGACCGGGTCGGCGGTGAACAGGCGCACCGGGTCGAACCACTGGAGCAGCGGTTCCCATTCGAAGAAGAGCGGATTGGTCAGGAACGAAAAGAACGGAACATCGGCCCAGCCGTGCGCGGCGAGATAGTCGCGGTACTGGAAGGTCGCGATGTCGTCGATGTCGAACTCGTTCTTCCAGTCCGCCGCCGTGTAATCGGGGTACTTTTCCCACAGGTAGTCGCGGAACGCGGCGACGGCGTAGTCGTCGTACCCTTCGTTGCCGAGGTTCCAACCCGGGCTTTGGATGTATTGCGGTTCGTCGATGTGAAAACCGTCGAGCCCGGCCTCGACCTGGCGCCGTGCGTGTTCGAGCAGGAAATCGACGACGGCGGGATTGCTGCTGGCATAGTGCGCGCCGTTGTCGTCCCACAGAATGACGACGTTGCCGCCGGCGTCGCGCGTCACGAAGTCGGCGAACTGCTCGTCGGTCGTGCCGTCCTCGTAGCGGAAGAAGGACGAGGCCGTGAAGCCGCCGATCACCGGCAACCCGGCTTCGTGCAGCCGGGCGACGCCGTCGGCGTAAGGTTCCCAATCGGCCGGATCGGAACCCCATTTGAAGTACCCGCGCAGCACCACCTCGACGCCCGAATCGATCAGTTCGTCGACGATGCCGGCGTCGTCCACGTATTCGCAGATCGCGAAGGTCGTCGCTTCGTCCAGCGGCGTGAGGCGCGACGCGGCCGCCGGCGCCAGGGCCGGCCCGAAGAGGAAAAACGCCAATATGGCCGCCAACCACCGGTATTGCATCGCTTCGGCTCCGCAGGTGAAGGCGCGGAAAAGACATCATTAATGATCGCCGCCGGAAGTTTAGCACCGGTGGGCCGTGGTCACAACAAAAGCCGGTCAGCCGGCGGCGACCGCCTGAAATCATTAAACGAAAACGGCCGGCAAGTTCGACTTGTCGGCCGTCGGATCATGCGGCGCGGAAAGGCGGCGACCGGAATTGAACCGGTGGTGGAGGTTTTGCAGACCTCTGCCTTACCACTTGGCTACGCCGCCAAAAAAGAAAAGCGGGAAACGGGATTTGAACCCGCGACCCTCGCCTTGGCAAGGCGATGCTCTACCACTGAGCTATTCCCGCTTGGCCCCAACTTTTGGGATGGGCAATATCTAAAACCTTGGGGCAAAAGTCAAGCACAAAATGTAGTTGCCCACTTGGGTGCCGGCCCCATAGCCACGGTATCCGACGGCCGTTTTAGCCGTCAAATCATTGACTCCCGCCGGTCGGCGATTCCCGGTTCAGGTACTCCCAAATCAGGCGGCCGGCAAGTTCCTGCCCGGCCGGCGTTAAATGGTCCATATCGTAAAAAAGGAAGTCATTCTCGGCCTTTAAAAACGGTTCGAACAGGGAAATGACCTCCACGCCCTTTTTTTCCAAGTGTTCCAGCAGGTTCCGGCGAAAAGCCGAATAGAGCTGAAAAGACGGATCCCAACGCGGGATGGCGTCATCGATCACGATCCAGCGGACGCCCAGGCGCCGCGTGCGATCCTGGATGATGTCGTATTCCGTAAATAATTTTTCCGCCCGCTTGGAATCGTACATCCAAGCCAAAGGAACCCATTGCGGGCTGCCGTAAAAAATGAACAAGAGGTAGAACGTCGTCGGCACACGGACCGCCGTGACGTTGAACCCGACCCAACCGCCGTAAAACATCACCGTATCGGCCTGCGAAATTCGCGTCAGTTCGGGCAAATATTCCGCCCACCGGGAAATCATCCAGCCATTCTGGGCGCCGTTGATCACGACCACCGGCCGACCCTGCTCGCGCGACAGGCGATTGACCACCGCCGCCATGCTTTGGTCCACCCCGGCAGGGTTGCCGCGCGGCACGCTGCCGCCGATCAACAAAACCCGTTGTTCGCCGGGTTGCCGCGCCGGTAATATCCGCTGGTAAGATGGTTCGCCGGACCGGCCGGCGCTTTGGTCGGTATAAACCAGATTGGAAAAATCGTAAGGTTTGATTGCATCGCGATGAACGAACGAATAGATAAAAAAACCTGGGGAAAAAGGCAACAGCAGGGCGAGACTCAATTCGATGACCTGCAACGCCTCCTTGGACAGCAGCAAGGAAAGCAACGCCAGGGGTAATACGAACAACAACAGGAAACCCAACAGGCAGATCGCCGCCATTATCGGCCAGTAAATCCACCATGAGAATTGCCGCACCACCGTTTTTCCCTGTTGGTCGGGAAAGTGATATTCGAATAGCAGATCGGTCGGCGGAAGAACGCTTTTATTGAGCAACCGAGGTCCGACGCGCACGTAGGCCGGCAAATCGCCGGTCACCCCCGCAAGCGCCGTCGCGATTTCTCCCTCCGGCCCGACCAACCGCGGCCGGCCTTCTTCAAAACGAATCCGGTACCGCCCGGCCGGAGCCCGATGGCGTGTGATCGTTTCCACCTGATCGACGGCGATCGACCGCGCCGTGACGGCGCCCTCGGCGGAAAAAAACAATTCAGCGTATCGCCCAGTGGGAAGCTTGAAAAAAAGATCGAGCGTCTCGCCGGACGAAAGCGGATAATGAAAATCGACCTGTTCCAGTCGGCCGCCGGACGGCGCGGCGACTTCGACCAACTGCAACCCCAACTCGTGGACCTCGGCGAAACGATAGGACGGTTTCAGTTTGAGATGGCCCAGTACCGGCGAGTAATGCAGGAACATTAGGCCGATGAAAAATGCGGCCAGATGCGCCGGCCAGAGCGCCACGAGAGTCTTCCGACTCTTTTGCAGCCGGGAGTGCAGGTTCATCGCGCTTCCCTCGCCGCCGAATCGGCCTGCAAAACGCCGGCCAGCGATTCGCCGAGCAAACGATGCCCCGCGGCGCTTGGATGGATGGGGTCGCCTTGCGCGGTCAGAAAAAGGTCTTCATCCCCCCGTTGCGAGAAAACGGCCGCCGCGTCGATCAACACAACGTTTTTTTCAGCCGCGACCTCGCGCATCAGCCGATTGTAGGCGCGGCCATCTCGCCCGCAACGGCGCGCTTCGCTTTTCATCAAGGCGGCGAACGCCTCGGCGGAGGCCGCCGGCCGGCCGAGTTGTTCCTGACAATAGCCGATCTCGTAATACGCCGCACTGAAATCCGGGTCCAGCGCAATCACCTGTTGCAGCATGGAAATCACGGTCGGGCAATGTTCCTTGGTCCGATCCCGCATCGCCCGATGAAACAATTCGCTCGCTTGTTGCCGCGTCTCCTCCGGCGCCGGTTCGCCGCTCGGCAAATGCACCGGCATGGCGATCAGAATCGGCGTCAGGTGGCGAGCCCGGGCAAAATCCACCATCTCCGTCAGATTCGCGCGATAATCGTCCGGCGGCACGCGCCGGCTGGCGGGGCGATAAACTTGCACCGGCTGGCCGGCGTGAATTTTTCTCCGGTCGGCTCCCGCCCGGAGAAAACCCGAAAACCAGCGATAAAAGCTGCTCCGATCCAGCCAATCGGCGACGGCGGTCAAGGCTTCGTTTTCCGGCGGCAGCATCGCATCCGGCCGGCCGTCGCTGCGAAAGAAGCGATAGGTATCGATGTCATTGATGACATAGGCGATTGTCACCACCCGTGGTTGCAGGTCGGCCAGTTCACGCCGCAACAGCCATTTGCCCTGAAAAGACGAAAAACCGATCTGCCCGCCGTTGATTACCTCGACCGACAATCCCGCCTGCCGCAGGCTCGTTTCCGCCACTGCTGCATAGGTTTCCTCGTAGTTCACTCCCCACCCGAAGGTCGGCGAGGCGCCGAGGCACAGCACGCGGTAGCGGGCCTTGGGCGCGACGCCCTCCACCGGCCGGACGCGCAGGCCGCGCCCATCGGTCCAAACCGGCACGCCGGCAAAACGCGTGCGCAAATTCGGGCGGACGCGCCAGAAGAGAACCGGATCGCGTTGCAACAGCTTAAGAATCTCGTCCAGGTGATTCGGGCCTGCCGCCAGACGGCAAACGGCTTCTGCGCCGAGAAAAAAAATCAAGGCCGCCGACAACGCGATGAATTTCGCCAGACGGGAAGGAGGGCGCGGCGATGATTTCACGATCATTCCTCGAAAATCGGCGCCGCTTCGATCCAACGCCCCAGGGGGCCGGCGGCGCGGTTTCGCCGGTAATCATCGATCCATTCATCGCAACGCGCGATTTTTTCGCGATAAAAATCGGCGACTCCGCGGCGATAACGCTCCATCCCGTGGCTCGGTATGTAGTAACCGAGCGCAAAAACATTGAGCAACATGAGTTGCAGGCAATGCGGTTGCAGGCGGCGGTCCAGCGCTTTGCCCTTGATGTTTTCCTCGGGCATGAGGCCGGCCTCGAACAACACTTGTCCCGTGGTGCGGCCGGTTACGGCGTTGGCGGCTTCCGCCGGCCTGGCCAACGCGGCCAGCCCCAATTTATGAAACCAGTCGATCTCGGCGGGAAAATCGAAATCGAATACCGGATTCGTGTAGGCGATCCCCGCGCGCGCGTACATTCCCCGCAACAATGCCAACACCTCCGGCATCTGGGCGGGAAAGTGACTCATGTTTTTGTTGGCGCCGTCGACGGCCTCGTCGATGCCGTGATCCAGGCAATAGAGCAAGGTCCGCACGTGCATCGCCAGCTTGCAAAAACCGCACGTGGTCAAATTGAAAAATCCAAACCGCCTGACGTTTTGCGAATAACGCTCGTAGGTCAGCGCGCGGAAGAGTCGGTCGGTATCAAACACGCGATGAACGAATTTCCCGGCGCCGAATTTTTTTTGCAGGGCCGGGAGATTGTAGGAACTGTTGCCCACTTTACGCAGGCCGGAATGTCGAAAAGTCAACAAGTGGATCCGCTCAAAATGTTCGGCGATCAATACCACCGCCGCGGTGGAATCCGTGCCGCCGGAAAAAAGAACCGCCGCCTGTTTCACTTTTTACCATCCGGATAGCGAAGTTGGCGGATCAGAAACCGGGTCAAGAGAAAAATGATTCCATAGAGGGCTTGCATGGTTGCACCGATCAGCCGGGCATAAAACACGCGCCATCGCCATGGCAACAACAACCCGATAGCGCAAATCAACCAGGAAATGATTCGTTTCATTAATCTGATTTCCGCGCTTTTTACGCTCAACCGTATCGATGCGCCGAATCTGTCCGGATGCGATCGATGCCCGAATCCGTTCAGAAAAATGCGTAAATCGCCGGTAGAATCGACGAATTACCGGTTAACGTGACGAATAATGTGAGAATGGCAATAACAATAAGTATCGGATATAACCACCATTTTCCCGTTTCGCGGATCCGAAGAAAAAGAAAAAGCAGCAATTCACGTCGGTTGTGGATGACCGGTGTTTTATCATCGGATGATGGAGGCGCCAATTTGCTTTGATCCATTGGTCTCTCTTTCCCGCTACTCAGTTTGAAACAGTAACAGGCGATGCGCTATTTTTCAACTCTTCGCCGGTCGGTGCATCCGATTCAAGAGCGGATCCGAAATCTCAAAAGCAAGAAAAAGTTTGATTGACACCAAGAACAACATGCGATACTTTTTTTGCGAGTAGTTACATAGGGTAACAAACCAAATCCAGGGAGTACCAATGAACTGGCGTCCGGCCCCCAAACCAAGACCCGAAACCCCTAAGAAGTAGGTTCTTCTCCGTAAGAACCCCCCTTCTTTGTTCACTCTCGACCTACCCTTTTACAAAGGGAAAGGAAGGGTGTGACCAAAACGGGCTTTTCCGTTAGTATGTTTTTACCATGACTTCCCGACTGTCAGATTTCATTCCTGAAGGCTTGGCCGGCAATCTCGCCGACTCGGAGCAATCGCGGGCGGCCGTGTTGGCGATCGAGCCGGGTTTCCACAATCTGATCGGCCAGGAGGAAGCATGGTCGAGCCGGCCGGAAGCGATGGACTTCCTGCGGCCGGCTTCGCCCTTTTTCCAACTCAAACGACTTTCCACGGCGATTTATCGGCTTCATTTCGCTGCCTGCCTGGACGGCTTGCCGCGCGAGACACGGGTGTTGGACGCCGGATGCGGCATTGGCCGGTTCACCGTCGAGTTGGCCGACCGCTTCGCCGACGTGATGGCGTTCGATCCCTGCCGCCGCTCGTTGGACGCCTGCCGGGCGCACCTGGCCGAGCGGAATCTGTCCGGAGTCGTTTTGCATTGGGCTGATCTTTCCTGGCTCGACACCTTGCCGGCCGCCTCGTTCGATCTGCTGTTCGCGGTGGAATTGATCTGTTATGTCGGCGATCCGGAACTGGCTCTGCGGCGCCTGGCACGGGTGTCCCGACCGGGGGCGCGGTTGCTGTTGTCGGTCGAGGCCAAACCCGGCGCGCTGACGGTCCGGGCGGCGGATCGGCCGGGCGAATGGCGACGCCTGCTGGCCGGCGAACCGCTGCTGCGGGAAGGCGATTGCTTCGTCCGCCTGTTCGACGAAACCTCGCTCGGCGAACTGCTGGAGCGGACCGGCTGGCGCGTCGACTCGCGGCGAATGTCGCACTTCTTCGGCGAGGGGCCCTTCTGGCAAAGCCTGGACGACGACCGCCTGGCCGACCCCGTTTACTTCGCGGAAATCCTCGCGGCCGAGGAAGCCTGCCGCACCGATCCGCGCCTCGCCCCCTGGGGCCGCGTCCTGAGCGTCGCGGCGCATCGCTGATTCCCTGTTTGTTGGATTGTCGATCACCCAATGATGCAGTCTGTCCAACAGCCGAGCATCGGGGATCAATCCTTTTCATCACCTGCGGAGGCCCTTGACCGTCTCACCTTAACCGCAGCCGGGGTGCCATGGTCTTCGATCCGTCCGGATCGATGGCCATGCCGAGCGGATACCAATCGTCACCCTGCACGACACCGATCCGTCACCCTGAACAACACCAATCGTCACTCTGAACTTGTTTCAGGGGGCCACTACGGCCGCTTCATCAGAGACTCAATATTCTGCCGAATGGTGTCTTCCATTTTCATGCTCTCCATTTCATCAATCGCTCGGTTCGATTTGGTAGATATGGCCTTTCTCCGGTTCTCCTTTGTCGCGACGAACTAGGGTCGGTTTGATCCAAATTAGTTTGCGGAGTGACAAGCCTTCACCGTGAGCCTGGTTTCTCCAATGTCCTCTACGCCAATGGGGAGAAAGCTCCCTGCCGGTTGGTAGACCTTCGTATTCAACTCTGATTGATTCCCCGCAGAAATGAATCTTTGAGTAGATTCCTAAAGAATTCAGTGCTTGTTTTGCTCGCTTGATGTCTGCCTTCCGTGTTGATTGCTCAAGAATTTCGATCCACGTTCTCGGAGTCTCATCGGGGTACTTGTATTCTATGTCCGGCTTTTCAGAACTCAGGTAGCAAATCCCATTGACGATCAATCGTAGAGCGGCGCGGAAGGTCGGAAAACCTTCTGAGTTCTCACGAGCCACCTCTACTTGAGTCAGCTTTCCACGATCAATGACTATCACGTTGCGGTCACCTACTGAATAGAGACCGGATGTATCAGGAACGTCATGTGGTCTAAAAGGTTGCTCCTTCTGGACCGCCACATCAATTGCCTGGCCGACCGTTGTTCCCGGTGTATCAAACATCAGCGGAAAGTAAAAATAGCGGTCCCGCTCTAAAATAAAATTCATTTTTTTGTAGTCTACGTCTTTGCGGCGAGTGCTCAATATGACGCTCAGTAGTCCACTCTCCCACAAAGAAGCATCCACGTAGGCTCCATCTACAAAAAAACCACCATTCCATAAATTCATTTCGTCCTGCATTCCAAACGACAAGTAGAAACATGGGAAAAGAAATCTGATACTGTCTAGTTGAACGTCGTCTACATCAGTCATGCGAAAGAGGTCAGTCATTACCGGTGGGAAGCTGAAAATATTTTGGCCGTGCAGCATAAAAGTTGCGAAATAACTAAAATAGGATAGTTCCTGTGTTGGACAAGCCCCACCATTCAGTGGGCAATTCCGGGGACATGGGCAATTCCGGGGACACATTACTTAGGGCAATTCCGGGGACACATTACTTATCTCCCACCGCTTTTCGCTTTTCGGATTTCCGATGGATTTAGAGGGACAGTATCTACAAATTGGAATTTCTGGAGCATTATTTCACTCCATCCATCGACCACCGTCGGAATTTCTCACA
>JAAYVF010000088.1 GCA_012517325.1 Myxococcales bacterium
ATCGATCAAGATAATAATGTAATCGCCTTAATTTATTCAGATGAACCAAACGACGATAAAAACGACGATGATGATGACGACGATCAAGGCTGCGGCTGCTGATTCGTCCGCTCGCTAACGCATCCAAACACCACTTCCGCTTTGCATGGCCATCGATCCGGACGGATCGAAGACCATGGCACCCGAAAAGATCCTCCCCCTTCGAGACAGCCAAGGGCATCTCTTGGAATGCAATGAAATCGCCCGCCGAAAGTTCTACGGCCCTTCGAACGCCTCGGGGAAATAGTGGGCGAGGGGCCATTGGCGGATCTTGCCGGCGGCGTCCGCGGTGACGACGAGGATGTCGGGGGCGAATTCGGCCAGCATCTGCCGGCAGAGGCCGCAAGGCGCGATGGGGGTCATTTTGGCGGCGACGACGGCGAGGTGGGTGAAGGCGCGTTCGCCTTGGCTCAGAGCGGCCAGCAGGGCGACGCGCTCGGCGCAGAACACCTGCAGCAGGCTGGGGCTTTCGACGTTGCAGCCCTCGTAGACCCGGCCGTCCGCCGTGCGCAGCGCGGCCCCGACGGGGAAATCGGAAACCGCCGGCAACGCGCGGCTCATGGCTTCGCGCGCCTGCCGCAGCAATTCTCGGGCCTCGGTCGGGGTAAGTCGTTTCTTCATGGCGTTAAAATAAATAACCGTGGGATCCGGTGTGGGAGGATTGGGGAGGACACTTTTAACCGGATCCCACGGCAGTGTTCGTCTCACGTATCCGACGGAACTATATACCAGCCGTTTGGCGATTTCCAGTCTTTTTTTTCAAAAAAACGACTTTTTTTGCCGGATGGCGCCGACGGCTCGTTTAGTCCGTCACTTCCTTGATGTCGAACCGGTCGCTGGTTCCCGCCTGCAAATAAGCGAAGCAGCGAACGACGGTCACGCCGGGAAAGCGAGCCTCGATCAACTGCTTCGCCGCTTTCAAGTCCTCGAAATGCTGGGCCAATTCGACCTCGCGGGCCGCGAACTGGAAGTGCCCGTAGGCGCCGCAATCCTCGTGGCCGATCACGTAGATCTTCTCCGCGTGGTGCAGCTTGACCGACACTTCCAGGTCGCGGAAGAGCGAATCGGCGAACCCGGGCTTCGGCCGCACCAGGTCCTGGATGCAACCGCCGCGGGTGATCAGATCGCAATCCTCGCCGAGCGACTGGATGAAGCGGCCGATGATGTTGCCGCCGTACTTGCGTTGATGCAGGCGAAAATCCTCACAGGTCACGACCGCGAACTTGCACAGGTGCGCCACGATTCGCTCCCTTTTCTGCTTACGCGCTCTTCGGCGGTTTGATGATCATGACGACCGCGCCGGCCACCAGGCACATGATGCCCGAGATGATGAAGGCCGTCACGTAATTGCCCGCGTCGTAGGAAGCAGTGGTCAGATTGCCGGCCTTGTCCGCCGTTTCGTAGGCCACCTTCTGCACGACTTGCATCAGTTTCGGGGCCAGCCACGGGCCGAACAGGCCGCCCGCGCCGTAGGCCGTGAACATCCAACCGTAATTGGCGCCGACGTTCTTCGTGCCGAAGTAGTCGGCCGTCACCGCCGGGAAGATGGCCAGGAAGCCGCCGAAGCAGAAGCCGACGCAGGCGACGCCGGTCAGGTACAGGCCGTAAGAGCGCAGGTAATTGAGCGCCAGCATGACGACGCCGGCGAACGCGAACATGATCAGCAGGGTGGTCTTGCGGCCGATGTTGTCGGAAACCTTGCCCCAGGCGATGCGGCCGGCGGCGTTGAGGATCGAAACGATCATGACCGCCGAAGCGCCCTTGGCGGCGACCGCCGCGTAGGTGGCCTTGGCGATCGGCGCGCCGTCGGTGAACAGGCTCAGCAGCGAGAACGACTGCCAGACGTTGGTGACGTTCATGATGACCATCAGGCCGGCGGTGCAACCGGCGAAGTAGGTCAGCCACAGAAGCCAGAATTGCACCGTGCCGAGCATTTTCTGCCAGGTGTAATCGACCGCAGCCGCGGCGGCGACGCCCGGTTGCGGGGCCGGCGGATTCCAACCGGCGGGCTTGAAGCCGGCGGGCGGATTGACCATGAACTGGGCGCCGATGACGACCAGGACCAGGAAGATCAAACCCAAATAGAGGAAGGTGCTCATGATGCCCTGGGAGGCGATCAGGGATTTGGCGATCGGGGTGAACACCAGACCGCCTGCGCCGAAGCCCGCGACCGCCAGGCCGGTGATCAAGCCGCGCTTATCGGGAAACCATTTGACGCACGTGGCGATCGGGCAGACGTAGGCGGTGCCGATGCCGATGCCGCCGATGATGGAAAAGCCGATGACGAACATCGCGAGATTCGTCGCGAAGCTGGCGACGATCAGGCCCACGCCGAGCAGCGCGCCGCCGATCGTGGCGATCAGCCGCGGGCCCAATTTGTCCTGAATGCGGCCGGCGATGATCATGCTCAGCGCGAAGAAGGCCAGCACGAGCTGCGACGGCAGGGCGAGGTTGGTTGGGGACCAGCCGAATTGCTCTTTCAAGGGCCCCTTGAACACGCCGTAAATGTAAATGGCGCCCAAGCTGATTTGAATCAGCAGCGCGCCGACGACCACCAGCCAGCGATTCCGCACTTTTTCGCTCATCGGCATAGCCCTCCAGTAGCGATCAAAATAATTCAGTTGTGACGTATATTTCCTGCACTCGGATAAGCGGGGGGATACTAGCAAAACACCGGCCAAGCTGTCAAGTTGTTGAATGATGATTCATTCAATAAAACACGCTTTTTTTCGTCGGTTGCATCGCCGCGCCGAAATCCGCATCATTTCTCCATGGTTGCGACTCAAAAATACACGCCGTCACCCTGGCTCGGGGTCGTTTCGAGGCTGAGCCTCGCGGCCCATCTGCTCGCGCCGCTGCCGGCGCTGATCCAATTTCTGGCCGTGAGCCGCGGCTGTTCCGGCTGGTTCCGCGCCATTGTCGCGCTGGCGGGATTGGTCGCCTACCTGGGCTATACGCTCTTCGCGCTCATACTGCATGTCGAATATTTCCCGGAACGGGTCGGCACCGCAGGCCGTCTGCTGTGGTTGCCGATTTTATTGATGGTTCTGGCCCGGTTGATGAACCCGCCCGGTTCCCTCTGGTGGTTGACGGCGGGCTTGTTGCCTTTGATCGGCCTGCTGGCGGCGGTTTTATTGCTGTTTTCGGCGGGAACGCACCTGGGGCCGCGGAATGCGGCGGCGCCGGCGGGCGAGGGCGGAGTTACCTGGCGCGCCGAGGGGCGTTCGTTGTGGACAGACCCGGATTTCTCGCCGATGTCGCGCTGGGTCGTCCTGCTGGCCTTTTTACTACCTTGGCTCGCGATCGTTGTTTTCGCGGTCGGCGCGGCGTTTCATCTGCTGATCCACGACGCGGCGGCCATGACGTTTTGGCAGAAAGCCGTTTTCCCGGCTTGGTGGGCGGGCTCGATCGCAATACTATGCCGCCATTACACGGGTTTGCTGATCGGCCTGACCGCGGACGGCCGGGTTTTCGGCCCGGGCCGGAAGGCGTTCGAGTGAACCGGCGCGCGAGGACGAATTGCCCGACAATGAGATGACCTATCTGACGATCAAGAACATTCGTCTCGACCCGGAGCGGGTCGACAACGACGGCGGGGGAACGCCGCGCTTGTCCTGCATGGTGTTTACCAACATCGACAATGCCACGGTCCATTCGGTGAGTCTAGACCTCAAGCTGCTTGGCGCGGCCAAAAAGGACCTGGATCTCGATCCGCGGGAATCTCTGCCTTCCAGCCGCGAAGGCCGGTATGCGACGACGTTCGAGGTGCCGCAACTGACCGATCCGGGTTTGTACGAACTGCCGATTCTGGCGCGCGACAGCGATGGGCGGACCCATCGCGTCAAGGCATCGCTGAGCGTCGCCTACCGCCGGCCCGGTTACACGGATTCGCTGCTGGCGCCCGCCAATCAGGAAGTGCTGGCGCGCGTCGGCGGGTCGCCGATCCTGGCCGGCAATCGCGTCGTCGTGATGGCAGACGGCGAGACGGCCATGCGGGCCCGGCTGGAGTTGCTGGCGGCGGCGAAACGGCAGGTCGATCTGCAAACCTATCTGTTCAATACCGAGGGAATCGGCGAGGTTTTTTACGAGGCGTTGATTTCCCGGCTCGGCCAGGGGGTGCGGGCCAATATCATTTTGAACGGTGACACCCAGATTCCCGCCGCGTTGTGGAGCACTCTCCGCCTGACTTTTCACCGCGTCCTCGGTGAAATCTCCGAATTTCTGGAAGAGCACGGGCTGCTCGACGGCAAGGGAGAAAATTCCGCTATTCAAGCGCGCCTCAACGAGTGGAAAAAATCCGTCAACCTGATCCTGTTCAGCGGCGCGTTGCTGCGCGAGCGGGGACTGATGCCGCAACGCTCCGGCGAAACGCCCGGCGTCTGGCTGCAAAAAATCATCGCCGACGCCAACGCCAACAGGCGATCGGTCAATCCGGATTTGCTGGAGGATTGGTCGAAGAACCTTTACCAGGGTCCCGGCGGCCTGCCGGCGATTCCGCTGCTGGATCACGCGATTCACGAGAAGATGCTGATCGCCGACGGCGAGCAGGCGATCGTCGGCGGGCGCAACCTGTCGGACGAATACTTTTCGCGCTGGCTGGATACGGATTTGCTGCTGGCCGGGCCGATCGTCGGTGAGGTGCAAAAAGGCTTTTTCCGCAACTACCGCGAACTGAGCGCGGAAGGCGGCCAGCCGATCGCCGAACCCGCGCCGGCCAGCCCGGGGCCGGCGGGCGAAACGCGAGCGCAGTTCGTCCAATCGCGGCCCTGGGCGGGCGAGCACCACACCCTTCATTCGCTGGTGACGGCGTTCCAGATGGCGCGGCGGCGGATCAGCGCTTATTCGCAGTACCTGATCCTGCCCGACAGCCTGCTGCTCGACTCCCTGCTGGACGCGGCGCGGCGCGGTGTCGACGTACGGATCCTCACCAATTCGCTGACGACCGGCCAGGTGGTGCACCTGGGCACGGGTTATTTCATTTCGCTCAACTATTTCGCCCGCCTGCTCGACGCCGGCATTCGCGTCTTCCTGCTGCGCGGCGACCCGGGTCTCAAGGACAGGCAACCCTACCTGCACGTCAAGGAATTCATCGTCGACGGCGAACTGGCCGTGTTCGGTTCGTTCAACCTGTCGATGCGCAGTTGCTACATCGAGTCGGAAAACCTGGTCAACGTCTTCGACCCGGAGCTCGCGGCCCGGGAAGAAGCGGTGTTCGACCGCCGCCTGGCCGACGAAGCCGACGAGGCGACCCCCGCCTTCCTGCAGGAGCAATACCAGCAGTACCGCAACCGGATAGAAATCGTCCGCAATCTGGAGTTGTTGTTCTGATCGTGACAAAGGGGGCGTCGACCGGAGAGCGGGCGCCGGTTTACTTCTCCGGCAGACTCTTTTCCAGCTTCTCCAACACCGTGACCATTTCCTGTTCGTCGGGCGGCAGATCGGCCAGGGCGACCGGGCGTTTTTTCAGCTTTCGGTACCAATCGAAGCGGCTGAAGTAACGGGTCAGGCGCGGATTTTGAAACGCATGCCCGTGCCGGGCGAACAACGCGTTTTTCACCAGGTTCACCGATGCGCGATCGAAGCGGTTTTTTTCGGCCCATTCGGCCCAGGCCCGCGCCTCGGCGACGTTGCCGAAAACCAGCGAGGGATCGGTGTCGCCTTCCAGAAAATTGCGAATCAGATAGAGCGTGATCTCGGTTTGCGGTTTCCAGTCGGCGAATTCCCAAACCACCTTGCCGTCCCGTATGTGGTAACCGGCGGGCGCCGGCAGCAGGCGGTTGGGCGGCAGGTCCGGCGGGATCTCGAGGGAGATTTTCGCCTTGCCGATGCTTTCCGCCCAGGACAGCCCGCTGGTGACGATGTAGGTGACGGCGGTGAATCCGGCCATGTCGTAATTCAGCTTCGGCTTGATGTTTCCCCAGAAAACATCGGCGTGGGTCAGCCGGCTTTTTTCACGGGCGTATTCCCAGAGGCCGCCGACCGTGGCGAAGCCGCCGAAGGAATATTCGTTGACCACCACGATTTCCTGCTTCGGCTTGAAGCGGACCTGCCAGGTGTAGGCCGCGTCGCAGGCCAACTTGCCGCCGTCGGCCAGGCGCACCTGGCTTTGGCCGTTGTTTTCGACGACCTTCTTGTGCTTCGTCGGCAGTCGCTTGCCGGCCACCGTCACGCGGAAATCGCGCATGAGGTATTGCTCTTTCGCGTCTTCTTCGTACGGATTGGCGCGCCAATCGGGGAAGCCCATTTCCACGGTCACCGGCTGGTCGGACAGGTTGCGAAAACGAAACCGGCAATGCGCTCGGAAGGTGTACGATTCGTCGGGACGGGTCGCGTTTTTAATCTCGATCTCTTCCTCGAGCATCCGGATTCGCTCGTTTTTCACCAGGTAGACCGTCGCGCCGTCGCCGCGGAACTCGGCGTCGTTCGCCGTCGCCGCGCCGGCCGCGAGAATCACCCCGAGACAAGCCGCCAGGAGACAAAAAAGGGTTCGCTGTTTCACGAGGAATTTTCCTTCGAAGCCCGGTTTGCCGGCGCCGAACGGCGGATTTTAGCGGCGGCGCTTTTTCTCGCCGGCGAGCCGGCGCCGGCGATGAACAGCTCGCCAGGCGTTGTCGCGGGTCAGGTCGGGTTGAAAAAGCAAGGCGTGCGCCCGGCGTCCGGCCAGCACGTAGGCCGCCGCGATTGCCGCGGCTTTGCGGCGCAGGCGCCGGCGGTCGGCGGTCGCCTTGGCCTCGACGGCCGTGGGCGGCGGCAAGTTCAGGTTGACGGTTTGAGTCATCATCGCGATCCGTTCGGCTGACATTTTTTCCAGACGGCGTTCACTATATCGGTTCGCCGGCGAAGCGACAAGCTCGTTTGTGGTGAATGTATTAGCTTAGCGACTTTGTCCCCTGTAACTGCTTAGCGATTATGTCCCCCATGAAGAAGGACATGATTTCGATGACTCCCAAGGAGTTACAGCGGATGAGGTTGCTGGTCTGCGTCCTGGAGGGGCAGCTGCCCC
>JAAYVF010000089.1 GCA_012517325.1 Myxococcales bacterium
GATGCCCGAGGCGATGAACAGGACCTTGGCCCGGCCGATCAACTGCCCGCCGATGTCGCCCGCCAGGTCGGCGCTGCCGCTGGCCCGGGTGACGATGATGCCGGCGCCGGTGGAGACAATCAGGGCCGGGATCTGGGTGACCAGGCCGTCGCCGACGGTCAGCAGGGTGTAGTTCTGCGCGGCGGTCGCCGCGTCCATCCCCATTTGGGCGACGCCGATGATGAAGCCGCCGATGATATTGACGATCACGATGATGATGCCGGCGATCGCGTCGCCGCGGACGAATTTGGCCGCGCCGTCCATCGCGCCGTAGAAGTCGGCTTGCTGTTCGATTTGCCGTCGCCGTTCGCGGGCTCCCTGCTCGTCGATCAAACCGCTGTTCAGGTCGGCGTCGATCGACATCTGCTTGCCGGGCATGGCGTCCAAGGTGAACCGGGCCGTCACCTCGGCGATACGCGTCGCGCCCTTGGTGATGACCACGAAGTTGATGATGATCAACACGACGAACACGATGACGCCGACGACGTAATTGCCCCCGACCACGAACTGGCCGAAGGCTTGAATGACCTTGCCGGCGGCGTCCGTGCCCTCGTTGCCGTGCAGCAGAATGAGGCGGGTCGTGGCCACGTTCAGCGACAAGCGGAACAGGGTCGAAATCAACAGGACCGTCGGAAAGGCGGAAAAATCGAGCGGCCGCTCGGTGAACAAACTCACCAGCAGGATCAACAACCCGAGGAAAATGCTGAGGGTCAGCAAAATGTCCATCAGGAATTTCGGGATCGGAATGACCATCACGATGACAATGCACACCATCCCGATGGGAAGAAGGAGATCCATTTTTCTCCCGAAGACACTATTGCCGATGATGTTTTCAGCCATCGTTCGCCGCGCTCCGTCGTCCCTTCAGGGCGTAGACGTAGGCCAGAATCTCGGCCACCGCCTGATAGAGTTGCTCGGGGATCATCCGGTCCAATTTCACCGTCGCGTACAGCAGCCGCGCCAATTCCGGCCGCTCGAGCACCGGAACGCCGTGGCTCCGGGCGGTTTCGCGGATGCGTTGCGCCACGAAGCCCTTGCCCTTGGCCACCACGCGAGGCGCCGGATACTTGGGGGATTCGTAGCGCAGCGCGACGGCGACGTGCGTCGGGTTGGTGATCACCACGTCGGCCTTCGGCACCTGCTGCATCATGCGGCGCATCGCGACCTCGCGCTGCATCGCACGGATCCGCGCCTTGATTTTGGGATCGCCTTCCGATTGTTTCATTTCATCAATGACTTCCTGTTTGGTCATTTTCAGTTGGCGCTCCCATTCGTAACGTTGAAACGCGTAATCCAGCACCGCCAAGACCACCAGGACGATCGAGGCCCGCAGGAAGAGCTTGAAAATCAGTGCCATCAACAGGGCAAATACCTGCGGCCCGGGCTGGTTCATCAAATTCAGGATCTCGCCGCCATGCGCCCGGAGCGTGCTGTAAACCACGTAACCCAGGACAAAAATCTTGGCGATGTTTTTCACCAGGTCCACCAGACTGCGAATGGAAACGAAACGCTTGAACCCCTGCAACGGATCCAGCCGTTCGATTTTCGGCGTCATGGCCTCCTTGGCGATCAAAATGCCCGTTTGCGCCACGCTGGCGCCCACCCCGGCCAGCACCACGGTGCCCAGCACCGGCGCAATCACGACCACCAGCTTGATGCCGAGGATGACAGCCATTTGCTTGAACGAGGCCCCCGTCAGTTCCATCTGGCCGATCCAGGTGAACGGCAACCGGAACAAATCCTGAAAATGCTCCCACAACCAACCGGCGCCGGCGGAAAAGACGAGCAGCGACGCGGCCAACACCAGCGCGCTCGGCAATTCCTGCGTCTGCGCCACCTGGCCCTCGTCCCGCGCCTTGTCCCGCTTCCGGCCGGTTGCGGGTTCTGTTTTTTCCTGGTCGCTGCCTTCCGCCATTTTTTACCCGCTTCAAGGCGCCGCGCTGCGCCAAAAAAGAATCATCCGGTCCAGGCTTTGGCCAAACAGGTGATCCACGCCGATGATGAACTGCGGTATGACCACCGCCGTGGCCAACAAGCCGGCGCCGATCGTCAACGGGAAACCGACGACAAAGACGTTCATCTGCGGCACCGTGCGCGCCAGGATGCCCAGCCCGATCTTGACGAGCATCAGGGAAACGATCGGCGTCGCGGCCAACACGATCGAAATCCGCAGCGCCAGGCCGACCGTATCGATGATCGACTGCCCCTGCCCCGGGGAGAAAACCGCCGCGCCGATCGGAACGATCCGGTAACTGGCGGCTACCGCTTCCAGAAAATGGCGATACATGCCGCCGACCAGAAAAACCAACAACGCCAGACGCACCTGGAAGCTGGCCAGGATGCTGATCGACGAACCGGTCGTCGGATCGATGGTATTGACGATGGAAAAACCCATCTGGAAGCCGACCATCTGCATGCCGATCACGACGCCTTCCACCACCCAGGAAATCAAAAAGCCCGAAATAATGCCCAAGAGAAATTCCCGCACCAGGGCGAAGAAAAACGACAGCCCCAACTCCGGCAACGATTGCGGATCCTGGCTGACCGCCATGGTCAGAATCAGGGCCAGGCCGAAGCCCAGTCCGGCCTGGATCTTGGTCGGGATCTCGGTGGAACTGAACACGGGCGCCGTCAGGATGAAACCCATCAGGCGCAGGTAGACCAGCGCGAACAATTCGATCAGCGGCAGCGGCAGGGTCACCAGCGGCATTAGTGCAGAAAGCCTCCCCAGTCGGTGAACATGCGTTTGGTGAAACCGATCATGACCTGCACCATTTTGTCGTACATCAAAGCCACGGTGAGGACGGCCACGAGAATCTTGGGGATGAACGTCAGGGTCATCTCGTGGATCTGGGTCACCGCCTGAAAGATGCTGATCAGCAGGCCGATCAACAGGCCGGAGACCAGCACCGGGTACGACACCTCCCAGGCCGTCATCAAGGCGTCCTTGGAAATCCCGGCCAACATTTCCAGATTCATGCGAGCCCTCCTACATCGTGAAACTGTTGACGAGGCTGCCGATCAGCAGATACCACCCGTCGGCCAGCACGAAGATCATCAATTTAAACGGCAACGAGATCATGATCGGCGGCAGCATCAGCATGCCCATGCTCATCAGTACCGAGGCGATCACCATGTCGACGATGAGAAAGGGCAGCCAGATCAGGAAGCCGATGATGAAGGCCGTCTTCAATTCGGAAACGATAAAGGCCGGGATGATCGTCAAAGTCGGGACTTCCTCGGCGTTCTGCGGCTTGGGCAGCCGGCTGATTTTAATGAACAGCGCCAGGTCCTTTTCCCGCGTCTGATGCAACATAAACGAGCGCAACGGTTTGAGCGTTTGGGTGAACGCTTCCTCGTAGCCGATCTGCTGCGCCATGTAGGGCTGGACCGCGTGTTCGTTGATCTGCTGCCAGACCGGATACATGATGTAAAAGGTGAGGAACATCGACAGGCCCAGGATGATCTGATTGGTCGGCGTCTGGTTGGTGCCCAGCGCCTGCCGCAAAAAAGACAGCACCACGACGATGCGGGTGAAACTGGTCACCAGGATCAGCAGCGACGGCGCCACCGCCAACACGGTGATCAAGAGCAGCAGTTTGACGGCGGTGGAAATCTGCTCGGGTTGGGACGCGCCGCTGACGGCGACCATCGGCAAGGTCAGCGCCGGCGCCGCCGGCGTCGCTTGCGCCAGGGCCGGTCCCGCCAGGGCGAGCAGCAAGACCAGTCCCGTCACGATGGTTCCAATAACCCTCATGCCACCCCTCGATCCGCGTTTTGTTTACAGGCGCTTCAGCTTCTTGACCTTCTCCACGATGGAATTGAGCGTGTCATGACCCGCCACCGCGCTTTCCTGCGGCGCGTGCCGGGTGTAGGCGCGCAGTTTGGCGCTGAAGTCGTTAGCGGCCGTCCCCATGGTTTTCACGATTTCCGGACCGGCTTCGAAAAACGCCGGTTCGGTCAAATCCGCCGTGGCGTTGTCGCGGGGCGCCGCTTCGTCGCCCAGCAGTCGCCGGCGGGCCGTTTCGTTTTCGATCTTGGCCAGCATGGTGACTTGATTGTTGGCCAGTGCGACCACCAGCAATTCACCGGCCACGTCCACCACCGCGACGCGCCGCTTCATGTCGAGCATGCCGGTCTGCACGACGCGAATCAGGCCCGAACGGCCGCCCGTCAAGCGCGCCGGCAATTTGAACCGCTTGGCCAGGCCGGCCAGGATCAGAATCGCCGCCAGGCCGCCGGCCAGCGCCGCGATCATTTTAATGACGGCTTTCGACCAGCCGATTTCGTCCGGAGCCGGCGTCGCCGTGGCCGCGGCAGCGGCGGCCGCGGGGGCGGGTTTTTCCGGCGCCGGCGTCGCCGCCGGTTCGGCGGCGGGTGTCGGCGTCGCCGTGGGCGGCGCGGCGAGAATGGCGGCCCAGTCGATCTTGGCCTCGGGCGGCACGTTTTCGGCCGCCGGTTCCGGCGTCGCCATGGTCGGCAGAACGATCGGTTCGGCCGCCGGCAGCGGCTTGGCGCCCAAGGCGATGTGAATCAGGTTTTCGCCGATCGCGAACGAAGGCGTGGTGTCGCCGTTGTAACCTTCCTTGAGGAACAGCACGGCGCGCACGGTCTGATTGTCGATCTGCGCCACCACGGCTTTTTCGAAACATTTGCTGTCGAGTTTGTTGAACTGCAAAACGGGCGGATGGGTGTAGGTGCGCGGCAGAACGAGGCTGACTTCCTTGCCCTTGATGCCGATGGTCGCGTCGGCGAACCCGGCGCGATCCTTGATCGCCAGATCGATGGCGCAGGCGGCGCCGGCGGGAACCTGCATTTTTTCGACGAGGTTCATCTTCTGCAACTGCACCGGTTCGGCCCAGGCCAGACCGGCCAGCAGCAGCACTGCCGCCAAGGCCGAAACCCATTTGCCGCTGCGGAACATGGCCGCCCTCCTTACTTCAAGGACTCGATCCGCTCGGCCTTGCTGATGACGTCGGTCAAACGGATGCCGAATTTTTCGTTGATGATCACGGCTTCGCCGCGGGCCACCAGCTTGTCGTTGATGAAAACCTCCAACGGCTCGCCGGCCAGCTTTTGCAGTTCCACGATACTGCCCGGCCCCAGGGTCAGCAATTCGCCGATCGTCAGCCGGGAGCGGCCGACCTCGACGGTCAGCACGAGCGGAATATCCAGCACGAAATCGAGATCGCGCTGGGTGCCGGCGGGCGCCGGGGCTTTTTCGAAGGTTTGCATCGGCATTTTCTGGGTGACGGGCGCCGCGGGGGGCGGCGTTTCCTTCGGCGGCGCCTTTTTCTCCCCTTCCGCTTTGAGATCGTCCTCGGTCAAACCCCACGCGGCCGGATCGAGATTCGGATCGCCGGCGGCTTCTTTCGCGGCGGGCTTGCTCGTCCGGCTTTCCTGCTGCATCTGCGTCAGCAGGCTGTCGATGTCGTCCTGGTTCAGAACGTCTTTTTCCGTCATGGATCAGTCCCCTCTCAAATAATCCGGACGGCTTTATAGCCGCGCTCGGTGCCCACCACCGCGCGGAACTTCGCGATGTTTTCGATCAAGATATCGACCGCTTCGTCGGAAAATTTATCCAGTTGCAGCACCTGGCCGTCCTGCAGCTTGATCAGTTGTTCGAGGCTGATTTTCACCCGGCCCAACTGCACCTTCATTTCCACTTCGGATTCCTTGACCGCGTCGGTCAGCACGGTCCGCCAGGCGGAATCGTCGTAGGCGGCGCCCTCGCCCAGGAAGCCGGACGAGAGTTTCTCGCGCAGCGGCTCGACCATGGCGTAAGGGATGACGATTTGAATCAAGCCCGAATTGCCCTCGACGTCGACGCTGCTTTCGATCACCAGCACGATTTCCGTCGGGTGGGCGATCGAGACGAACTGCGGGTTGATCTCGGTCCGCTGAAATTCGATGCGCACCGGTTCGATCGGCTCCCAGGCGTGCTGCAACTCGGTCAGCGCGCCGTTGACGACCTTGCGAACGATGTTCAATTCGATCGCGGTGAAATCGCGGCCTTCCACACGGAAGCGGGTCTTGCCCATGCCGCCGAGAAAAATATTAACCAGCACGAAAGCGAAGCTGCTCTCGACGATCATCGCCCCCATGCCGCGCAGCGGCTCCATTTTGAAGAGGTTGATCGAAGTGGGCAGCGGCAGACTGTTGAGAAATTCGCCGAATTTCACCAGGCGGATGTCGCCCACTTCCACGTCGACGACGCGGCGCAACTCGATCGAGAGCGAGGTGCGGAAGTCGCGGCAGAATTTTTCGTGAATCACTTCGAGCATGGGCATCTTGCCGCGGAAGATGCGGTCCTGGCTGGTGATGTCGTACGGCCGCACCTCATGCGGCGCGTAGGCCGGCGCCGCCGGCGCCTTGGCCTCCTCGGGCGCAACCGGCGTCTCCGATTCGATCGAGCCGTCGGTCACCGCCGCCAGTAGGGCGTCAACTTCGTCTTGGCTGAGGACCTGACCCATGCCTGCTCTTCCTTAGGAGATGATGAACTCGGTGAACAGAATCTCGTTGACCGCGTTGGTCCCGAGGATTTCGTTCAACCGCAGCGTGATTTCCTGACGCAATTTCAGCTTGCCCTTGCTGTCGCGCACCTGGGCGGAGGTTTTTCCGGACAGCAAGGTGATGATCGCGTCCTTGACCTTCGGTTTGCGCGATTCGATTTCCTTCTTGAGTTCTTCCTTGGTCAGCTCGACCACCATGGTCACCTTGAGGAAACGGTTTTGATCGGTGTCGGCGAGATTGACCACGAAGGATTCCAGTTCGACCGACGGCAGCACCACGGTCGGATCGACGGGCTTCGCGGCCTCGCCCGGGTCGGCCGAAGCCGGATTGTTTTCGGTCGCGGCATGATGCTTGCCCCCGATGACGCCGAATCCGAACAAAGCTCCGACCACCGCGCCGATCAACACCACCGCGCCCACGGCGATGAAGATCAACTTCTTTTTGCCGCCGCCCTTTTTCTGCTCTTGTTCGCCCTTCTCGAGCTCTTCTTGCTCCGCCATGTGCCTTATCTCCTGTGTGAAAGTTGCCACATCCCTTTTTTCATCTCGCAACCGGGCCGCATTTGCAACCAGGCCGCCGGCCGGCAAGCCGGAACGAGGAGATGGGCGGCATCCGACATGGCTTGCTCAAACGCGAAAAACCCGAGCACCGGCAGGAAGCAGCAGCACAGGATCATTTCCACTTTGCGGGCTCCTTTACCACTCGGGTTTCTCGTTCCATGAGATGAATGAGCAAGCGCTATGCCAACCGGATCGCCTGATTTCCTCATTGCGGCGTCGAATTACCGACAGCCGTTAAATTTATATTTTTCTCCGTAATTCCAATGCTTTAACTTTATAAATCGCTTTCTCAATAACTGCAAGCAACAAAAACAGGGGCCGGCTCGCTCGTCAAAAGCGGGCGAAAAGCGTCGGAACTTTGACGACCCTCAGCGCAAAGAGGATAAACAGCGATGGGATCGGTGGAAAAGGCAATGTCACCGTCTCGAAATGACGGGGAGAGTCCGTTGCTCGACTATTTCGAATTCAGTCGTTTTTCTTCAGGCCGGCGTTTACTTCGCGGTGTCGTTGTCGTCGTCGTCATCCGTGCCGGTGTCGTTGTCGTCGTCGGAAGTGTCGTTGTCGTCGTCATCGTCGTCATCGTCGTCGTCGTCCGAGGCCGAGTCCACCGTATAGCCTTCCGACAGTTCGGCGTATTCGTCGTCGGCGTTGATCACCCGCACCGAATAAACCCCCGGCGTGATGCCGGCCGGGACGGTGGCGGTCAGGATATCGCTGGCCACGGTGGTCACGTCTTCCAGCAGGTTGGGGCCGACGATGACCGTCATGGAATCATCGAAATTGGCGCCATAGATGGTGACCGCCGTATCCAGATCGGTCGGCCCATGATTCGGGTCGATGCTGGTGATTTGCAGTTCTTTCGAATTGAGCACCGTATAACCGGCGATCAACTTCGCCGTGCCGCCGCCGCTGTTGGTCACTTCCACGTCGTAGGTGCCCGGAGTGATGCCGAGCGGGACCGTGCCGGTGATGGTCGTCCCGCTGACCACGGACACCGATTCCACGCTGGTGGCGCCGATACTGACAGTGGCGCCGGCGACGAAGTTCGTTCCCGTGATGGTGACGGCCACCGGGACATTGTCCAATCCCTGATTGGGATCGATGGCGGTGACGGTTAGATTGTTCGGGTTGATGACGGTGAACGCATCGGCGAGGCTGGCTTGATCCAACTTCTCGGTGATGACGGTGATGTCGTACAATCCGGCGGCCGTCCCGGCGGGGATGACGGCGGAAAGCAGGCTGCTGGTCACCACGGCCACCGAGGTGCATTCGACGGCGCCGACCAGGACGCGCGGCGTGCCGCTGAAATTCGTGCCCGACAGCACGATGGCGATGTCCGCATCGTTCGAGCCGGCGGTCGGCTCGACCTTCGTCAGGGTCAGCGACGAGGCGCTGCCGGAGGGGAAACGATTGAAATCCCGGCCGCAACCCGACAGGACCAGGTACCCGGCGAGGGCCGCCACCGACAAGATCAACAACCATCGTTTCATGGCCTAGCTCCCTAGAAGCGCGTGTAACAACCGACCCCGTAACGGGTCGGCGTCACCACCGGCATCAAAGCGAAACGCACCGGAGCCGTTTCGCGCTCCGCGTACTGGCGGGCCGGATCGGTCAGGAGCAGATACGTGCCCCCGCCGATCAATCCCAGCCCGATCGGGCCGAGGATCTCCCACATCTGATCGTATTCTTTGGTGTCGTCCTGATAGCGCGAAAGATCCGCCGCGCTGTCGGCCGAACCGTATTTGCGATAGGCCTGGCTCGACATCGTCAGGTAATACACCGCGGCGACGGTCGTGACCGCCCCGGCGGACAGCAGGCTGTAGCCCCAGATCATTCGCGGCGAGGTTTGCGAAACCTCGATGCGGCCGCCGGTTTCGTAAATCTGGCCGATCCGCTCGGCGGCGCCCTGAACGCCGCGTTCGGACAAAACGCTCGTCGGCGGCGCGGTGACCGGCTCATTGAGGGCGGGCGAACCACCCTTGCCGATCATCAGTTCGCGCACGGACCAGAGCGTTTCGAGCGAGCCGATTTCCACCATTTCGAACTGCACTTCGAATTCCGCCTGATCCAAATGCGATTGCACGAAACGCTTGACCTGCCCGAAGATGACGCCTTCTGTTTTCAGTTCGCGGGCGATTTTCACCGCGCTGGACAGGTTTCCCTGATAGACCCATTCGCGCAGGTTGCCGTAGGAAGCGGTCATGGCCTCAGTCACCTGATCGCCGCCCACGAGGTCGAACAGCCGTTTCGCCGCCAATTCGGTCATAAACTGATTGGTCAGTTCGACACTCACTGCCTCCCCGCCCTTGTCCATCAGGTAGTCGGGCACGACCACCGGCAGCACGGCCACGCGGCGCACCGGCGAGTTTTTCAAGTCGCCCGCCACATAGGGAGCCAACGGGACGCGGACAATCTGACTGGTGCAGCCGGCCAACCAGGCCGCCAGAACGCCCAAGACGAGAAAAGTAAGAAACCGTCGCATGCCGTCCATCCGTTTTACGGTTTAGAGAAATTCGTTTTTCGCGCTCGCGAATATCTGCACGAACCGATCGAACATTTCCTTGCCCAGCGCCGGCTCCAGCCGCAGCAGGCGCGTCGCTGGATGACTCGCCAGGTCGATTTCCTCGGGGGCGGCCAAGCCGATTCCGGCCTGACGGCAAAACACGTCGGCCAACGAAATGACCGAAACCACCCGCTGGGGAGTGGTCTGATTTTGCGGCGTCTCGAAGTGCGCGATGACCGTGCCGACGACTGGCGGCAGCGCCCACTTGGCCACCGTCAGTTCACCGATGTCGCGATGGTATTGATCGAGAATGCCGATCGCCATGCTTTCCGGCGGCCGGAAATCGGAGCCGACCTCGTGTTGCGCCTTTTCCAGGATGCTCAGCGCGATCATCCGGCCGATGTTGTGCATCAAGCCGCAGAGAAACGATTCGTCGCGATCGGCGTTGAGTTTCGTGGCCAGAACGCGCGCGGCGAAGGCTACCCCGACGGCTTTTTCCCACAGCGTTTTGGCCAGCCGGCCGTACAGCCGGCTTTTGAAAATTTTCGTTCCCAGGCTGATGGCCAGCATCAGGTTCTTTACCTCGGCCTGGCCGAGGCGCACCAGCGCCTGGTTGATGTTGCTGATTTCCGTGATCGCCGCATAAACGGGACTGTTGGCGATTTGCAGAATTTTCGCGGCGATCGTCTGGTCGGTCAGAATCACCTTGGCCAGATCCTGCATGCTGGCGTCGGGGTCGCTGGACAAGCGGATGACCTTCAACGCCACGTGCGGCAGCATCGGCAGTTCGAAATCGCGGGCCAGGATCGCCTTGACGATCCGATCGCGGAAATCCTCCTCCTCCGGCGTCAGTTCCCGCTCTTCCTCGATCGGTTCCGGCGCGGGCCGCGGCGGTGCGGCGGAAAGCGGCGGCGGGGACGGAGGCGAAGGCGGCGACGCCGCCGGTCGCGGCGGGACGACCGGTTCCGTTTTTATCGCTTCTTCCATTGTGGCGTTGACGATAAACATCTGGTTGCAGTGAGGGCACCGGACCTTGAATTTGAGTCGCGGTTGTTCCGCCATTGTGTCCCTTTCATCCGGACGCAGCCTGAAACCGGTCCCTTTGCCGGACTTTTCCTCCACGTCCTGTAAAGCAAACCTTGTGCCAGTGTTCAAAAGATCGTCTAACTTGTTGAATTATTATCATTTCGGTCAATTTTATGCCACCCTCCCCGGATGCGGCAACCGGCTTTCCGGGTTGTCCTGTCAAACTCTTGACGGCAATTCTTGCCGGGGGCTAGGCGCCCGGGAAAAAAACGCCCGCCGACCAAAATTGCTAAAATAATCGGCAATTCGGCAACCGGCGGCAATGAACGTTGTTTCAGGCGATGCTTTTTGCTACCTTTTAAGTTCCTTTTTGTAGGATGTGGCATGCGCTTCCGGATATTCACGCTAGGATTCATTTTCGCTTTGCTCTGGAGCGCCGGCGCCTTTGCCTATCCGTTTCGGCCGGCCGATGATTTTCGCACCCTGCATACCGAGCATTTTCGCATCACTTATCACGATCCTTATCGCTTCGCCGCCTTGCGCGCCGCGGTCATCGCCGAGGAACAGTTCGCCGTGCTGACCGCCCGCTACGGGTGGACGCCGCACACGCCCTTCGATGTGGTGATGACCGACCGCACCGACCTCAGCAACGGTTCGTCCAGCATCACGCCGGTGCAGGTGACGCGCCTGCTGCTCGCCCCGCCCCATCCGACCGATCGCCTGGACTATTACGACGATTGGCTGCGCCTGCTGATCACGCACGAATTGACGCACGCCGTCGAAACCGACATGGTGTTCAAGCTCAACACGGCGCTGCGCTACACCTTCGGCCGGTTGACGCCGCTCGGCCATTTCCAGCCGCAGGGATTCATCGAGGGCAACGCCGTATTCCAAGAGACCGACCTGACGACCAAGGGCCGCAACCGCAGCGCGCATTCGCTGATGATGCTGCGCATGGCCGCCCTGGACGACCGTTGGCCGACGCTGGATCAGATCGCGGTGTTTCCGCGCGAATGGCCGTCGGGCGCCGCGCCCTACATCTGGGGCGGCCTGTTTCATCAATACCTGGTCGAACGTTTCGGTATGGAAAAAGTGGCGGCCTATTATCGCAAGCACGCCGGACAAATCTGGCCGTTTCTGTTCAATCACGACGCGCGGGTCGTTTTCGGCACCCACATGTCCGATTTGTACGAAGCCTGGACGAAAAACGAAAAAGCCCGCTTCGCGGCCGACCGCGATCGCCTGACCACGATCGGCCTGACGCCGGCGACCCGACTGACCACCAACGGTTTCCAGCACGACAGCCCGCGCTGGCTGGACGCCGACCGCCTGCTGTTCTTCGAGGACGATCCCGATCGCACACCCAACCTGCGCGTCATCAATCTGGCCGAGGCCAGGCCGAAAGACCGGCGGTTGGTCTCCGTGGAGGACGTGCGCGGTCTGGACGTCACCGACACCGGGGCGATCGTTTACGCCGATCTGAAGCCGCACGACCGCTGGCACGCGGAATTCGATCTGTGGCGGCTCCCGTCCGGCGCGTCCTGCCCCCGACGGATCACGACGCTGGCGCGATTCGCCGACCCGGCCGCGGTCCCCGGCACGTCCCGCGTCATCGGCACGACCCAGGAAGGCGGCCTGACCCGGCTGACCGAGATCGACCTGGAAACCGGCGAGCTGCGCCATCTCACCGAACCTGACGACTCGGGCGCCTATTTTCAATACGCCCAGCCGGCGGTACACCCGAGCGGCCGTTGGCTGGCGGTCAGCGTCTGGCACGACGACGGCAACCGCGACCTCTTTCGCTTTGATCTCGAAACGCGCGCCTTCAGCCGCCTGACGGCCGATCCCGAATTGGATCTCGCCCCGGCTTTCGACCCGACCGGGCGCCACCTGCTCTTTTCCTCCAGCCGCACGGGCGTCTACAACATCTACGCGCTGGACCTGGAAACCGGCAAGCTCTACCGGGTGACCAACGTGTTGGGCGGCGCGTTCAATCCGGCGGTCGATCCGACGGGCAAACGGCTGGCTTTCGTCGGCTACAACGGCGGCGGCTTCGACGTCTACGCGACCGACTTCGCGCCGGAACGGTGGACGGAAGTGGCGCGCGAATCGCCGGAGCCCGACGCCCTGGTGGTCGGCCCGATCACCCGGGACATCAACCGGCGCGCCCGGGAGATCGATCCGCCGACCGACAACTATCAGGCCTATCGCACGGCCTGGCCGCATTACTGGTTGCCGGCGTTTTCCCTCTCCGACGACGACCTGTGGCTGGGCGCGCAAACGGCCGGATTCGACGTCGCGGGTTACCACGCCTGGAGTGCCGAGGCGCTTTGGGCCTTCGAGCGCCGTTTTCTCGACGCCTACGTCAACTATACCTACTCCCGGTTCACGCCGAACCTGCAACTGTTGGCCGCGCAGGAAGCGGTCAACCTCGGCAAAATCGTCTACAACCGCGACCTGGAATGGGTCGATTACTACGAACGGCGCATCACCGGGCAGGCGCTGGTCACCTATCCCGTTTTTTATCGCCACCTGCTGTTCGCCGGTTACCTCGGGCAGGATCGACGCGGCCTGGACGATCCCGACAAGTTCAAGCCCAAGCAAGAATTCGTCGGCTACTGGTCGGGAGCTCGTTTCGGTTGGACCTTCGACCAGGGCCTCGCCGCCAACCGGCCAATCACGTTTCCGTCGGGCTTCGGGGCGACGATCTACGACGAGGCGCTCGGCGGGGTCATTTCGCAGCAACTGCTCGGCGGTCAATTGGGCGTCTACGTGCCGCTGCCGTTTCGGGAAGGCAGCCTCAGCCTGACCGCGCTGGGCGGCATCAGTTTCGGCGAGCAATTGCGCGAGCGGGATTTCCGACTCGGCGGTTATACGCAAAGCAATCCGCTGTTTCTGAGTTTTCTCAGTGATCGGTTCGCCCTGCCCGGCTACGACGGCAGCTTTCAAAACGGCGACCGCGTCGCCACGGGCACGGCGGCGTTCACCTTCCCGCTGTTCGAAATCGAGCGCGGCATTTCGACCTGGCCCATCTATTTCCGGGATATCGGCGGCCGCACCTTCGCCGACGCCGGCTTCGCGCTGGACCGTGACGAGCCGTTGACCGACGAGGATCTCTACCCGTCCGCGGGATTCGATCTTTATTTTGATTGGTTGCTCGCTTATGCTTTTGCGGCGCGCATTCAGACATCGGTGGCTTATGGTTTCCGTGATCGTCAGGACACGGGCGGTTTTCACTGGTTCTTTACGTTCGGCGGTTTGATCCCATGAAGAAGAAGTACAAACCCAAGAAAAGTGTTACGCCGGCCCGGCCGACGCGTTGGCGCAAGATCTGGCGCTTCGCGAGCCTCGCCTTCTGGCCGCTGCTGATTTTCGTCGCCGCCGCCTACGCGATCTACCCGACCTTTTTCGACGCGTTCGGCCAGCCCGGGCTGCCGCGGCTGATCGACGAGGCGACGGCGGACCGGTTGATCACGGTCGCCCGCCTGGCGGTTCAAGGCCAACCGATCGAGGCGGGCGCGCCGGTTTCGGGCGTCATCGGGGCGGTGGTGATGATTTACGGCGACCAGGGTCCGCGCGCCGGCGCCGCCTGTTTCGGCGAGGACGCGGCGCAGGCGATCGCCTGCGGCGGGCGGATCGTCCATGACGTCGCGCCCGATTTCGGGTTGGCCGACACCGACAAGGTTTCCATCCACCTGCTGCGCGAATTGCGCTCCGCCGCGCCGTTGTGGTTTCGCGAAAAGGGCTGGGGATACAGCCGCGGCCTCTATTCGGTATTGGTGGCGGACGGCGACGGCGCCCGGATGATGCCCGACACGCAAATGCACGTGCTCAACGCCGGGCTGGAAAAGGCGCTCGATCACCTGCGAAAGAAAAAGAACGGCGTGCCGGTGCTCGGCAAGGCGCCCGACCAGGGCGAATTCATCATTCCCACCGAGTCCTACACCGAATACCAGGGCAAGCCCGTGGCGCTGTATCGCGCCTCAACCATTCTTCCGCCGCCGACGCCGCAAGAAATCGTCGAAGCCTGCAAACTGGGCGGCGACTACCTGGTGAAAATCCTGCAACCCAACAACAAGTGGCTGTACGAAGGCGACCTGGGCTTCGACCGCTACAAGTCCTCGTACAACCAATTGCGGCATGCCGGCGCCGTTTATTCGCTCTACCAGCTCTTCGAGGCGACCGGCGTCGAACGCTACAAGGAAGCGGCGGATCGCGGCTGGCAGTGGGTGCTGGAGCAGATCGAGCGCGAGCCCGACGCCGGCGGCGCGACCTGCGCGTTCATGCTGGAAAAGCACACCAAGACGATCAAGGGCAAGAAGAAAACGGTCTATTCGGTCAAACTCGGCGGCACCGGCCTGGCGCTGATCGCCCTCGGCGAACGGATGAAAATCAATCGGAGCGCGGAGGATCTCGAACTCGCCCATCAGTTGGCCAATCACATTTTGCGCAGCCAGAACAAGGACGGTTCGTTCGACAGCTACTGGCCTTACAAGGAACAACCGGCCAAACGCATCCGTTCGATCTATTACCCGGGCGAGGCCATGCTCGGCCTGGTGCGGCTCTACCAACTCGATCCTCAGCCGCGGTATCTCGAGGCCGTGGAGGCCGCGGCGGACTACTTCACCAACGAACGCTTCAAGCTGCTGGGCATGCGGTTGTCGGTGCCGCCCGACGCCTGGCTGATGCTGACGCTCAACGAATTGCACGCGATCAGCCCCAAGAAAATCTATGCCGACTATTGCGAAACGCTGACCGATTCGATGCTGAACGACCAGATGGATCGCGCTTGGGAAATTTTCTATCCCGACTACGACGGCGGCTACTATCCGTATCCGCCCTACGTGACGCCCGCCGGCGCCCGGATGGAAGGCATCTCGGCCTGCTATCAGGCCATGGAACGGGTCGGCCGCGACAATCGCGACATCCGCGCGCTCCTGGCCCGCGCCGCGCGCTTCCAGATCGAACGGATCATCCGCCCCGAATTCGCGCACCTGTACCCCAATCCGCAACGGGCCCTGGGCGCGTTCCGCCATTCGCCGGTGGCCAACGCCATCCGCATCGACTACAACCAGCACAACATTTCCGGCTTGCTGGTCACGGCGAAAATTCTGGAACAAGCGGGGGCCGGCGCCGCCGGCAAGTAATAGACGTTTTCGCCGGATACCCATCCGGCGACGGGAGGACCGATGGACGAACGTGGGATTGTCACCGAAGCGCGCGGGCACGTTTTATTGATCGGCTTGCACCGCGCGGCCAAACGCAATGCGTTCAATCTGCAGATGCTGCGCGAATTGTCGGCCGCCTATTCGCGGCTGGAAAACGATCCCGAACTGCGGTGCGCCGTGCTGTATGCCGACGGCGAACACTTCACCGCCGGCCTGGATCTCGCCGAGGTCGGCCCGGCCGTCGCGCAAGGCGCGCCGCTGTTTCCCGAAAACGGCATCGACCCGCTCGACCTGATGCCGCCGCGCCGCGTCAAACCGGTGGTCATGGCGATGCAGGGCTACTGCTTCACCATCGGCGTCGAGCTTTGCCTCGCGGCGGACATCCGCATCGCCGCAACCTCAACGATTTTCGCGCAGATGGAAGTGTGCCGCGGCATCATGCCCTTCGGCGGCGCGACGTTGCGCCTGCCGGCGCTGACCGGTTGGGGTAACGCCATGCGCTACCTGCTGACCGGCGAGCGGTTCGACGCGGCCGAAGCCTTGCGGATCGGCCTCGTGCAGGAAGTGACCGCGCCCGGCCAACAATTCGAACGCGCCCTCGCCATCGCCGAAACGGTGGCGAAACAGGCGCCGCTGGCCGTTTACGAGGCCCGCAAAGCGGCGCAAATCGCGCTCGAGGAAGGCCGCCCCGCCGCCCTGGCCCGGCTGCTCGACCAGGCCCGTTTTCTGATGCGCACCGAGGACGCGGTGGAAGGGATGATGTCGTTCATCGAGCGCCGCGAGGCGAATTTCAAGGGCAAGTAGCGCAATTTCCGATCCTTTGAATTCTCATTTACTTCTTGGAGGTAAAGATGAAGACAAGGATGGTGATTTGTCTGTTGCTGGGCTTTGCCTCGTCTGTCCTGGCCGATATCCCCTGCGCCGATGCCCCCTCGGGGGAAATCGTTTCCGCCGTCGAACAACCCGATCAATCCGTCAGCATTTGATCCTTCCGCCGCGAATTCCAGTCCGACGGCCTGGGAATGCGGCTGCGGCATTCAATCCGGATCGGAAGGCTGGGGGCTCTTTTGCCTCATGATCGGGGTCGGCCTCTTGGCTCTTTGGCTCGGGAGATATTAAAAAGAACGGCGGAGTTCCGAGGACTCCGCCGTTTCCGAATCGTCGTGGATCCGCTATTTTTTGTGATATTCCTTGAAAATCGGGTCGCCTTCCTGCAACTGGCGGCGCTGCACCTTGCCGACGAGCGATTTCGGCAGTTCGTCGATGAAGTCGATGTAGCGCGGCACCTTGTAGTGCGTGAAATTGTCCTTGGCCCATTTCAGCAGATCTTCCGGCTTGATCTTGCCCTTGTATTCCGCCCGGATCACCACCCAGGCCTTGATGATCTCGCCGGCTTCCTTGTCGGGCAGACCCGCCACCGCCGCCTCGAGGATCGACTCGTGGCCCAGCAGCATCGTCTCGATCTCGGTCGGGAACACGCTGTAGCCGCGCACTTTAATGAGCTGCTTCTTGCGGTCCTCGATCGTGATGCGGCCTTGCGGATCCATGCGGCCGATGTCGCCCGTCAGCAGCCAGCGCTTGCCGTCGGCCAACGTGACGATCGTCTCGGCCGTTTCCGTTTCGTGATGAAGATAGCCGACCATGACTTGCGGGCCGGCCACGGCGATTTCCCCGGCGTCGCCCTGCGGCAGTTCCTTGTTCGGATCGCCCGCGTCGACGATCTTCCATTCGGTGCCCGGGAACGGCAGCCCGATGGTGCCGATCTTGCGGTTGCCCCAGAACGGGCCCGCCGAGACGACCGGCGAGGATTCGCTCAGGCCGTAGCCCTCGACCAGGCGCGCGCCGGTGACCTGCTCGAACTTTTCCTGCACCGGGCGATGGAGCGGCCCGGCGCCGGAAACGCACAGGGTGATTTTGCCGGACAGGTTGTAATTGACGATTTCCGGCCATTCGGCCATGCGCTGGAAAAGCACTTCCGCGCCCACGTAGATGCTGCCGAGCGGCGGGCTGACGCGCAGGATCGTTTCGACCAGTTCCTTCACGGCGGGCGGCCGCGGGAACAGGATCATCGTGCCGCCGTAGGACAGGGAGATGTTCATCACGCAGGTCATGGCGAAGCTGTGGAACAGCGGCAGGACGCCGATCGCGGCGGTGCCCGGCTTGATCTTGTACATCCAGAGCTGGGCCTGCTTGGCGTTGGAAACGCAATTCAGGTGCGAGAGGATGGCCGCCTTGGGTACGCCGGTCGTGCCGCCGGTCATGATGTAGGTCGCGACGTCGTCGGCGCTCAGTTCGATCTTCGGCAGCGCGGGAGGCGTTTTCAGCAGTTGCTTGAATTGCAGGCTGCCCGCGGGCGCTTCCGCGAAGGGGATCTTCTTCAGCTTTTTCCCGAGCCAGCGCTTGAGCGGCGACAGCGCCGCCAGGTCGGTCACGTTGGTGACGATGACGTGCTGGATCGCGGTGTCCTTGACGATCGGCGCGATGGTCTCGCCGTACAGCACGTCGAGAACCACGATGCCCTTGGCGCCGGTCAGCTTGAGCTGGTGCTTCACCTCGCCCGGCTTATAGGTCGGATTGACGCCGGTGACGATGACGCCGAGCTTGGCGCAAGCGTAATAGCTGATGACGTATTGGAAGCTGTTGGGCAGCATCAGCGCCATCACATCGCCCTTGCGCAACCCCAATTGATGAATCGCCGTCGCGAAGGCGTTGACCTTCTCGTTCAGTTCCCGGTACTTCATCCAGGTATCCAGGAACCAGATCGCGTTCAGGTCGGGAAATTCCTTGACGGTCCGCTCGAACATCTCACCGAGCGTAACGCGCTCGAAATCCCAATTCTTCGGCACTTCTTCCGGCCACCCGGCCTCCGCCGTAAACCAAGGCCGCGATTCATCAACATAATAAGGGTTGTTCATCGTCAAAACTCCTTGATGAATAAGTGGTTGCAGAAGGCGATGGCCGTCCGTCGCGAGCGCACAGCCCTAACTTCGACGAAGCGGATCATCGCCGCAAACGAATTGGGAAAACGCGTCTATCAAATCAAAGGCGATCGAAAATTCAAGGTTGCCGACCGCTTCCCACTACCGAAATCGGATCATATCGAACAATTCCAGCACATACAGCAACTGATGAATGACCGGCAGCGACTGGCCGGATTCGGCGGCGACTTCCGCCACCGTTCGCTTGCCGTCGATCAGGATGAAGGCGTCCAGGTGCTCCTCGCGCCATTGGATCCGGCCGGCGAGCAGCAGGTTTTCCTCATTCTTGAACACCACCTGGTTGACCCGGCCGTCGTACCGTTCGGCCAAATCCGCCTCGCTGTTCTGCTTGGCGACGACCTGATAGGTCAGATCGAAAATGTTGATTTCCGGCCGTTTGATTTTTTCGAGCCAGGAATCGTCTTCCGCGAAGGAATATTTGCCGGCCGCCAGGCGCAGCACGGCCTCGGCCCGGCAATCGACCTCGCGCAGGAGATAGGCGGCGAGGTCGGCCTGGTCGATCAGGGCGTTTTCCACCAGCAGTTTGCCCACGGTGGAGCCGCGCTCCCTGGCCAGCCGCTCGGTGCGGCCGAGCTGTTCCGCCGTGACCTTGCCGTCGGCGACCAGCAACTGGGTGAAGGATTCGCCGGCGACATTGCTGTTGGCATAGACCGGCACGCCCTCGCGCAGATATAGCGTGCGTACCGCGCTGCCGTTGGTCACGTTCAGTTTGCCGGTCAGTTTGCGGCGGAAAATCTCGCCGATCAGCACCGGGGACGGCCAATCGACCAGGTCGCCGGCCTCGGGAAAGGTCGGCCGGTCGAGGTCGAGTTCGGTCTCTTCCTCGTCGCTGATCGCGATTTCCTCTTCCGCGTCCGGCAGAACGTACAGCGAGCCGGTCCGGGTCGCGGGATCGACCGCCTCCGGATTGGCGGCCGACTCGTCCGCCGCGACCGCCGCGGATTCAGGCGCGGGCTCTCCCGCCGGTTCGGCTTCCTTGATCCGGACGGGCTTTTCGATGCCGAGCAGCCGGCAGAGCAACCGCGCCAGATTCATCAGGTTGAGCGGTTTGATCAGATATTCGTCGGCGCCGTATTTCGTTTTGGCTTCGGTTTGCATGCTGTAGGTCTTGTACAGCGCGCTCATCAATACCACCGGCACCGGCCGGGGGCCCTTTTTGATTTTTTCGCAGATTTGAAAACCGTTGACTTTCGGGAGCAGCACGTCGGCCAGCACGATATTGGGCACCGCGCGCTCAAACAGATCGAGGCCTTCCTGGCCGTCCTTGGCGGGCAGAACGATAAATCCGTACGCCTCGAGGAATTCCTCGATGATCTCCCGCAGATCCTGATTGTCTTCGATCAACAGCAGCTTGATGTTCGTGGACATTCTTTTCTTGTTCCCGTTGTCACTTGTCCTTAATGATGGTGGCGACCCGATTGCGCCCCGCTTGTTTGGCCTGGTACAGCGCTTCGTCGGCCAGCCGCAGCAATTCGTTGCCGTCATCCACCGCGCCCACGGCGGCCTGGCAGACGCCCGCCGAAACACGCACCTGGGTTTGCTGGCCCTCGAAGAAAAAGTCCGTCGTTTCCACCGTCTGGCGAATGCGTTCGGCCAACGGCGTCGCGCCCTCGGTATCGGTGACCAGGATCGCGAATTCCTCGCCGCCGTAACGGGCGACGACGTCACCGGCGCGCGCCAACCGCCGGAAAACCTCGGAAACCTTGCGCAGCACGTAATCGCCGAACAGGTGGCCGAACGTGTCGTTGATCTGTTTGAAATGGTCGAGGTCGAGCATGATGACCGCCAGCGGCCGGTTGTAACGCCGGGCGCGGCTGACCTCGACCTGCAACTGCTCCACCAGGTAGCGGTGGTTGAACAGGCCGGTCAGCCCGTCGGTCACCGACATCTCCGCCAGGCGTTCGTTCGCGGCGCGCAGCTCGTCCTGCAACGTTTTGATCCGCAACAGGCTTTTCACCCGGGCCGAAAGTTCCTCGATGTCGAACGGCTTGGTGATGTAGTCGTCGGCGCCGGCGGCGAAACCTTCCAGCTTGGATTGCGTGTCGTCGCGCACCGTGACCAACACGATCGGCACGAAATTGGTCCGGTAGCTGCTCTTGAGCTGCCGGCAGACCTCGAAGCCGCTGATGCGGGGCATCATCACGTCAAGCAAGATCAGGTCGACCGGTTCCCGCTTGGCGATGAGCAACGCCTCCTCGCCGTCGTAGGCCGGCAAGACATCGTAGCCCAGGCCGGTCAGGTACTGTGTCAACAGGTCGACGTTATCGGGATTGTCGTCGACCACCATGATCCTGAGGGCACGTTCGTTCGTCACGCTACACCTAAATATTTGTTGACCACGCGTTCCAGCTCGACAAAATCGACCGGTTTGGAAAGATAAGCGTCGCAACCGACCGCCAACGCCTTGCGTTCGTCGCCCACCATCGCGTGCGCGCTGATGGCGATAATCGGAATATGCCGGGTGCGAGCGTCGGCTTTCAAGGCCGCCGTCGCCTGCCAGCCGTCGAGCACCGGCAGGGACAGATCCATCAGGATCAGATCCGGCCGGATCTTATGCGCCTGGGCGATGCCTTCCTGCCCGTCCACGGCTTCGTGGATCTCATACTGCCCCTCGAAGAACTGCACCAGCAGTTCGCGATTGTCCTCGACGTCCTCGATGATCAAGATTTTTTTTTGCATCAGTCGGACTCTCCTCCCGAACCGCTGGCCGCGGCGGCCGGTTCCGGCGTCCCGTTGTCTTCCACCGCCCGCGCGGGCGGCAACGGATGCTCGTACTCGTTGCGCACGAGCGGTTGCGCCATTTCATGCCGCACCGGGATCACCACCGTGAAGGTGGAGCCGAAACCCAATTCACTTTTGACTAAAATATCACCTCCGAGCAACTTTGCCAACTTTTTCGAGATCGACAACCCCAGACCGGTGCCGCCGTACTTGCGGCTGGGGGAGCCGTCGACCTGGCGGAATTCGTTGAAAATGTTTTCGAGGTCTTTTTCGTGCACGCCGATGCCGCTGTCCTCGACCCAAATCCGGACCCACGGGCCCGGCCCCTTCTCGGCGCCGCTGAACCCCGGATCGTTGACGACCACGTATCCGGTGCGGAGATAGCCCTTTTCGGTGAACTTGGCGGCGTTGCCGAGCAGATTGATGATGATTTGTTGCAACTTGTTGCGGTCGGTGTAAAGGACGAGACTCCGATCGGAAGCGGCCGCGGAAAGCTCGATGGGCCGGCCTTCCAACAGCGGCAGGATGGTGTGATGGCAGCCGTCCATCAGGCTGGCGAGCGAAAATTCCTCGACGGCGACGTCCATGCTGCCCGCCTCGATTTTGGACAAGTCGAGAATGGAATTGAGCAGCTTGAGCAGTTGCAGGGTGTTTTTCCGCACCTTGATGAGGTTGTTGCGCTGCTGCTCGGGCAGGCTGTCGCCCGTCCGCTGCAAGACCAGGGTCGTAAAGCCGAGAATCGAATTCATCGGCGTCCGCAACTCGTGGCTGACGTTCGCCAGGAATTCGCTTTTCAGCCGGTTGGCTTCCTCCAATTGCTGGTTGGTGCGCCGCAACTCTTCGTCGCGCTCGCGCAGCGCGTCGGACATTTGATTGAAGGTATTGGCGAGAATGCCGATTTCGTCGACGCTCTTCACGGGCATTTCGACGTTCATGTTGCCGGCGGCGATCGCCTGGGCGCCGTTGACCAGCTGCAGCAACGGGTCCGAAAAGCGCCGGCTGATGAAGTAGACGATGATGATGATCGCCAGCACGGCCAGGATCGTCAGGGTCATGAACAACACCCGCAGGAACTTCGCCTGGCGGTAGATCACCTCGTCGGGCGCCTCCACGACCACGACCCACGGCTGGCTCTCGCCGGCGCGCATGCCGCTGACCTGCGCGTAGCCGATGGTCTTGGGCTCCGGCCAATCGACGTTCAGAATGCCGGCCGGGTTGCGTTCGACGGTGCTCTTCAGGTCGACCCGCAACGGATACGGCTCGCCGTACAGTTTCGGGTTGCGATGGGCGATGAAGCGGTTGGAATCCAGGTCCAGCATGAACAGCAGGCCGGCGAGATCCTGGGCGTGGGCGGCCTGCGCGACATCGAGGATATCCTGGACGTAATTCCAATTCAGGTAAGCGATGAAGTAGCCGCAAATGTTATCCGCCGCGTCGCGGATCGGCATGCTCAGGCTCATGCTGTTGCCCTGGTTGCCCATGATATGGCTCAGCAGCGACGAATGGCGGAAGCCCGACATATAAAAGCCGGTCTGGGCGGCCTCGGAAAACCAGGGGCCCTCGCTGATCTGGTTGCCGATCAGATTGCCCGTGGACAAGGGTTGCCCCTGGGCCGTGACGCTGTTGACCGCGAAGACCCGGTGGTCCGCATCGACGAGCAGGAGCAGCGAGTACATCGGGTAGTAGGCCATCCATTGATCGAAGATGGCGTTGATTTCCGGGCGCTTGGCCGCCGCCTTTTTGTCCAGGGCTTCGATGAACATGGGCAGACGCGACCAGGCTTGGATTTCGGCGCGCCGGGAGCGGATCATTTCCTCGATTTTGTAAGCGGTTTCCACCGCGATCAGGCTCAGCAGGCGCAGCGAATTTTCACGGATGACGCCGTTGAGCTGATGATAGGAGAGATAACCCAACCCGATGAGCGGCAATAGGCTGACCAGCAAAAAATAGATGATCAATTTGTTGTAGATCGATAATGTTTTCATCCACCAGCCGTTTCGCTTCACATTAAAAAGGCATCATACACTCATTGCCGCCGGACGCAAATTACAGAAACCGGCCGGCGCGCCGGGTCGGGCGGCGCGTCTGGTTGACAAGCCGGAGTGATTTTCCAATAGTAGGCACAACTTTTTCGCCGGCCGACGTGTCAGTGGGTTGAAAAAACGACGCGCCCTGACGATCGGGAGTGAAGACATGTTCACCGAACGCAAAGTACGCAAACTCGCCAAGGAAGCGAACCGTTACATCGCCCAGGCGAAGCGTGAAATGGCCAAAAGCCCGGCTTTATTCCCGGGGGCCGAAAAACAGGCGGTGGAAGCCGCGATCGCCGCCCTGCAAGCCGCCATCGAACGCCGCGTTCCGAACGACATCCTCGAGGCCCTGAAAGAAGCGAAAAGCCGCGTCGACCGCCACCTGCCGATTTACCGCAAAAGCCTCGTGCGCGAATACGTCGAGGTCATCGTCGTCGCCCTGGTGCTGGCGCTGTTCATCCGCACCTTCATCGTGCAAGCCTTCAAAATCCCGTCGGGCAGTATGATTCCGACGTTGCGCGTCGGCGACCACATCCTGGTCAACAAGTTCATCTACGGCATCCCGATCCCCTTCACCGACCGGAAAATCCCGCTGAGCAAGCCCGAGCGCGGCGACATCGTGGTCTTCAAGTTTCCCAACAATCCGTCGATCGACTACATCAAGCGCGTGGTCGGTCTGCCCGGCGACACCATCGAGGTGCGCGGCGACGATCTCTACATCAACGGCGAATTGGCCGCCAAGACGCGCGACGGCACGTTCCGCTTCGAGGATCCGCGCGGCTATCCGCAAACGAGCGAGATGTACATCGAGAATCTGACCGGGCGGAAGCATCCCGTGCTGTACGACAAAAACGCCTTGCGCGGCGGCGATCAGGTGCAGAAGGTGCCGTCCGGCCATTACTTCTGCATGGGCGACAACCGCGACCATTCGAACGACAGCCGCTACTGGGGCTTCGTTCCCGAAAGTTATCTCCGCGGCGAGGCGATGGTGATCTACTTCTCCTGGCCGCCCGGACAACTCCTCCGCTTCGGAAAAATCATCCGATGAAAATGACGGGCGACGGGCGTTTTGCCTGGCTGCTCGTTTTCGGAGTCGCTTATCTCCTGACCCTGGCGCTGGCCGGCTGGACGATCGCCGACGGGCCGCTCGTCGATGACAATCCGTTGTTGTTTTCCGCCCAGGCGAATACGCCGCAAAAATGGGGCCTCTTGCTGGCCCCGCACGCCGACCTCTACTGGCGGCCGGTGGCCAAGCTGACGCTGGTTCCAGCCGCCCTCGTTGCCGGATACGCGACCTGGCCGCATCGCCTGACCGCCTTGCTCCTGCACGCCCTGGTGACGACGCTGCTCTGGGTTCTGGCGCGCCGGTTGTACGACCTTCGTTCGGCCTACTGGACCGCCGCGGTCTTCCTGTTGCACCCGATCCACGCCGGAACGATTTACTGGATCAGCGCCCGCTACGATCTCGTCGCCGCCGCGTTCGCGACGGCGGCCGTCGTCGCCGCCCTTCCCGCCGCCGCAGGTGCAACCCGCGCCCGCAACCGCTGGGCTGCTGCGATCTTCACCCTGCTGGCCTGCCTGTCGAAGGAAATCGCCTTCATCACCCCCGGTTTGATCGCCGTCACCGTCTGGCTGCAAAGCGACGGCGCGCGCCGGGAAAAAGCCGCCCTGGCCTGGCGGCAGACCGCCGGCAGTTTGATCGCCGTGGCGCTGGTGCTGCTGGCGCGGCTGGCGCTGCTGCATCGGCTGGGCGGACCGGAACCGCTGTCGCACCCGGAGCCGACGACGATTCTCGGCAATCTGCTGATCAGCATCCCGCTGGCGCTGTTCGCGCCGATCAACTGGGAGGCGGTCACGGCGGGTTCGGCGTGGTCTATCGGGCTGGGCTGGCTGGCGCTGGGCATCACGGCGCTCGTGTTGTTCGCCGCTCGGCGGCGCGAGCGGCGGTTATGGTTGGGGCCGCTCTGGATCGCGATCGCCGCCTTGCCGCTGGCGGGATTCATTTTTCTCGGCCGGTCGCTGAACGCGGGTTATATGCTCTACCTGCCGTCGGCCGGCCTGGCGCTCTGGCTGGGCCCGCTGCTCGCCTGGCCGGACGAGCGGTCGAAAAAACCACGCCGCCTCGCGCGGCGGTTGCTGCAATTCGCCCTGTGCTTGTACTGCGTCGCCGGGCTGACGTTGAATCTGCAAGCGTACCATCGGGCGGAGCGCCTACTGGGGCAGATCACCGGGCTGGTCCGCAACTACGCCGCGCAAAACCCGGCGCGCAACATCCTCGTGGAAGACCTGCCGCAAGAGGTCGCCGGGTTGCCGCTGTTCTACGATCACTTCGATCAATTCTTCCTGCCCGATCCCGAGTCGGCCGAGCGCCGCTTCCTGCTCGTCGGCCCTCGTTTTTACCGGACGGAAGGCGCGGCGCTGCCCTGGTCGGATCCCGCCTGGATCGCCGACACCGCCGTCATCCGGTGGCAGGGCAACCGGCAGGGGATGACCGCCGTTTCACCACAGGATTTGACGGCGCCGACGCGCGAAAAGTGGCGGCGGCGCGGCGACCGGCCGAACGGTTCGCTGGCGCTCGCGATCGGCCCGGAACCGCCCGCCGGCCTGACCCGCACCCCCGCGGGGCTGGAGTGGCGGCGCGGCCCGGTTTCGCTGCCGCTGCTGGCGGCCGGCGCGGATCACGTCGCGGCGCGGATCGACGTCGGCGACACCGGCGAGGTCGTCCTGACCTTCGCGATCGAAAAGCTGGACCGGCGCGCGGCCCCCGAGTTGCGCTTCGAATGGACCGACCAGGATGACGAACCGCACGCCGTGCTGCTTCCCGTCAACGCCGACGGCCGGCCGCACACCTACCGGCTGGCCCTGGCGGCCGACCCACGCTGGGCGCGCACGCTCTTCGCGCACGGGCTGGTGCTGCACCTGCCGTGGCGCGCCGGACGATTGCGTTTTTAGGGGATCAGTTCGTGGGTCAGCCGATGGCTGCCGATCCAGTTGTGCAGGCTGGCGCGGGGGGTATCCTTTTCAAAATCGATTTTGACATACGGCCGCAGGTAGGACCGCCCCAGTTGCGCCACGTCCACCGAGATGATCTCGGTCCAGGTTCCGGTGTTGAAGTATTCGCGGAAATTGCCGAACAGGTGGTAATCGATTTTGTGGCTGTGACCCATGACGACCAGCTTGTAATTGGTCTGGCGCAAGATGTCCTCGGCGGTACGCGGCAGCGATTTGTGGGTCATCGCGTTTAAAAACCGCATCGGCGAAAGGGCGAATTCGCGCCGGCGATAGGGATCGCGCGAAAACCGGTTGACCGACCAGAAGCCGATGATGCCGAAAATGACCCGCCAGAAGAACAGGTGATCGTTCCAGAACGCCCACCGCAGGTATTTTTCGAACGGTTTGACCTTGTCGATGTACGGCCGGCGCGATTTCATCCGCCGCAGGAATTGGATGACGAACAGGCTGCCGTAAGGCAATTTCAGACATTCCACGCCGTCGGGATCGCGATGCGTGAAGTCGCGCATGTCGAAGTTGTGGATGAACTCGTACTGGTGGCCGTGAATGATGAACACGCCGCCGTACGAATAGTAATTCTTGATTTCGACCTGCCGGCCCAGGCGTTGATGCAGGGCCCGCTGGACCTCCGGAAACAAGAGGGCAGCGTCGTGATTGCCGACGATGAACGTCAGGCTCTTGTGCTCGCGCCGGGCGAAATCGTGCAGCGCGTCGAACAAATCCGGGTGCCCGGCGAAAATCCGTTCCAGGTGCGCCACGGCCACTTCCGCCGTGATTGTTTCGGTCGCCCGGTTGTCGCCGACGATTTCCAACAGATTGAAAAAATCGCCGTTGATGATCAATTCGAGGTCGTCGGCCGCGTATTCGCCCGCGGAAAAATGTTCGAGAAACTCGATCAGCAGATCGTCCTCGCTGAATTCCTCGAATACGTTGCGGCGGCCGTCCGGCAGGCGCGGGCCGGTATGAACATGCAGATCGCTGATGACGAGCTTGGTCTTCCTCACGAGCCTCCCCGGAGAAACAAACTCACTTTTTGCCCTTGGCCCGGATCACTTCCTTGCCCAGGTACGGCACCAGCGCCGCTGGGACGCGGATCGAGCCGTCGGCCTGCTGGTGGTTTTCCATGACCGCGATCAACGCGCGCGAGATGGCCACGGCCGTGCCATTCAGGGTGTGCACGAAGCGCGGGCGGCCGCCGGCGCTCGGCCGAAAGCGGATGTTGAGCCGCCGCGCCTGGTAATCGGTGCAGTTGGAGGTGCTGGTCACCTCGCCGTAGGCGCCGCCCTCGCCGCGTCCCGGCATCCAGGCCTCGATGTCGAATTTGCGGTAGGCCGGCGAGCCCAGGTCGCCGGTGCAGATATCGACCACGTGATACGGCACTTCGAAACCCTGGAAGATCTTTTCCTCGATCGCCAGCATGCGGCGATGGATCGCGTCGGATTGCTCGGGCGTCGAATAGGCGAACATCTCCACCTTGGTGAACTGGTGGACCCGATAGAGGCCGCGGCTCGTGCGGCCGTAGGATCCGGCCTCGGTGCGGAAACAATGGCTGACGCCGGCCAGCAACAGGGGCAGCTCGGCCTCGTTGACGATGTCGTCCTGCAACATGCCGCCGAGGGTGATTTCGGCGGTGGCGATCAGCGACAAATCCTGCTTTTCGATCGAATAAATCTGTGTCTCGTCGCCGCGCGGATTGAAGCCGATGCCGTCGAGAATCGCCGGCCGCGCCAGGTCGGGCGTGGTATAGGGCACGAATCCCTCGGCGATCAGGGTGTCCAGGGCGAACCGGCACATCGCCAGTTCCAGCAACACCGCATCGTTCTTCAGAAAATAAAAATTGGACCCCGCGACCTTCTGCCCGGCGGCGAAATCGACCAGATCCAGTTCCTGGCCCAGCACGACGTGGTCTTTGGCCGGAAAGTCGAAACGGCGCGGCTCGCCCCAGCGCGCGATTTCCTTGTTGTCTTCCTCGGTCAGGCCGATGGGCGACTCGGGGTGCGTCAGATTGGGAATCTGGCGGAGCAACGCGTCGAGCTGGGCGTGGGCTTCCTTGGCCTGGGCTTCGTTTTCAGCGATCCGCCCCTTGAGCGCGCGGCCTTCCTCGATGCGCCGCTGGCGCTCGTCCGGTTCCATTTTGCCCTTCATCGACTGAGCGATTTCGTTGGCGCGGCGGCGCAGTTCGTCGCCATCGGTGATCAACCGCGAGCGGGTTTCAGCCAGTTCCGGCAGCGCCGAAAGATCGACTTTCATGTTCCGGTTGGCGATATTGGTTTTGACTTCGTCCAGGTGTTCCAACACGTAATTGAGATCCAGCATGCGCTTCCCTCGTGATTTTCGGTTTGCGGGTGCAATGTATCAGGGGCCGGTGGCCGCGGGCAAGGGGAACGGACCGCCGCTCAGCTCACCCACCACTCGCCGTCGCTGTTGTAGCGGATGACTTGAAAGAGGTTGACCGAGCTTTCGAAATCCATCCGCGTGAAGCGCAAGGCCACCTCGCGGGTTTCCTCGGCGGCCGGGCTGCGTTCCGAGCGCACGACCTCGACATTCGCCGCGACCAGGGTGTCTTCCCGGGTCGAATCCTTGACGATGCGGATTTTCCCGAATTCGCCGATCCGCAAATCGCGATCGACCTCGAGCAACAATCCGCTCATGCTGATGTTGACCGATTTCGCCCGGTGCCAGTCGCCTTCGAAGGCGTACTGGATTTCCACCCGGTACTCGACCCGTTTGCGTCGCCGACGTTCCGCTCGCATGACCCTCCCCCCTGTCCTGCCTGATTCAATTTTTACCGCGCTTTGGCCGGGAAGGAAAGAGACTCGTTCAGGATTCGGCGGAGCGCTCCCGTTTGCGGCGCAACCGCTCCAAACGATGAAGCAAGGCGGTGCGTTGTTCGTCCACGGCCAGGTGCGGCGCGGCGAGCAAGCGCTCCACCAGATCGATCGCCTCGGCAAAGGCATGTTGGCGATGTTCCAGCCATTTCGCCATTTCCTCGGCGGCGAACAGGTCGAGCGGATCGGCCTGCAATTGCCGCCGCCAAAGCTCCGCCGCTTCCTCCCAACGTTCCTGCCGTTTGCAAATCAGCGACCATTCCCGCAGGCAATCCGCTCCGGCATCCCAACCGCGCGCCAACCATAGCCCGCGCAGCAACTGCTCGGCGTAAGCCAGCGCGCCGGATTGCAGGTGCAGCCGCGCCGCCGCCACCACGTCGCCGGGGAAGGCATCGGCGGCTTCGTGGCCGGATCGCGCCAATTCGACCAGATGCACGGCCAGGGACGCCATCGAAACGACGTCGAGCCGGTTGTGCCGCAAGATATCGGCGACCAGCCGGGCGTCCCGCGTGCGCAGGTAGTCGAAATAGCGCTGGGGAATTTCGCTGCCGGGAATGTCGCCGTCGCGGTGCAAACCGAGCACGTGCTGCTCCAGCGTGACCAGGCGGCTGTTTTCGAGCCGGTGCCCGAGCAGCCGGCGCGACGGATGCAACAGATCCAGGTGCGGCAGATCGGCGATGGGATTGCGCCGGCGGTTGAGCACGTACCGGGCGGCCAGCAGGCCGGCATCGAACGTTTTGCCGTTGAAGGTGACCAGAAAGCGCTTGTCCGCCGCGTAGGTCGCCAGTTGGTGAAGCGCAGCGGGTTCCTCGGTGAAATCGCGGGAAAAGATCAGCCGGGTGACGAACCGCTCGCCGTCGAACCAGCCCAGCCCGATGAGAAACGCCAGCGTCCCCGTGCCGCCGGCCAACCCGGTGGTTTCCGTGTCGAGAAACAAGGCATCGGTCGGGACCAGCGCGGCGAGACGCGCGTCGTCGGCCAGCAACGCGGCGGTCGGCATGTGCATTTCCGTCAGTTCGCGCAGCCGCCGCCGGCCCCAGAAGAGCCCGGCGTCCAGTTCGTCCGTCGCCACGAAAACCGGCCCGTACGGCGTGACGATTTCCTCGCCCTTGGCCACCGATTCCAATTCGACCGGCTGCCTTTCCGGCTCGGCGGGTCGCGGCGCCGGCGCTTCGCCGGTCGCCGGGCGGCGGGAGAGGATTTCATCGATGCGTCGGCGCAGTTCGCCGATTTGCGTTTTCTTTTCAGCGGCCGGGGCGGCCGGCGATTGGTCGCCGGTCAGGCGGTCGAGGCGGTCGCGCAGGCTCATTTTTGCAGCAGCGTCAGGATCGCCAACGCCACTTCCTTGGCTTTGACGCCGACTTCCAACGTGGGTCCGACGCAGGACGGGCAGCCGTGTTCGCACGGGCAGGCGGTGATGCCGCCGCGCACCGCCCGCAACAGTTCGTCGTGGCGGGTGAACAGCAGGTCGGAAAAACCGATGCCGCCGGGATAGGCGTCGTACAGGAAAACGGTCGGATCGAAGGCGTCGATCCGCCCGCCGTCGCCCCCCTCGGCGACGATCGTCCGGCCCTGGCGGTCGTGGCGGACGAACCAGGCGCCGCTCTTGTCGCTGATGCAGCGGTCGAGGTCGCGCACGTCGGCCATGAGCATCATGGCGGCGAGGTGATGCAGGCTGTAGGCCAGGCCGGAAAGGCCGTCGATCAGCTCCGCGCGGGTGAAGGGCAACTCGTCCAGCAAATTTTTCGGTATCGTGAACCAATAACTGGTGGTGTGCAGATCCTTTTCGGGCAGGTTCACGTCGCCGTAGCCGACGTTTTCGCTGGTGTAGAACTTGATTTTCTTGTAGCCCGTCACCTTGCGCACCACTTGCACCTCGCCGTGCTCGACGATCGCGTTCGGCCGCCGTTGCGTGGCGAATTCGTCGATCACCCGGACGTTGGTGTAGGTCATGGCGTCGGTGTAATAGTCGACGTTCACTTTGTGCACGTAGGCTTTTTGCCGCTCCAGGTCGAGCTGGTCGACGTGGTACTGCTGCGATTCGATCATGTAGATCGCGTCGTCGTGCACGGTGGTGAAGGCGCTGTCCCAGTCGACCTCGGCGATCACCTTGTGGTCGCCGGTGTCGGTCGTGTCGACGACGACGACGTTCTCGGGGTTGATGCTGCGCAGCGAGACTTCGTCGGCCGGATAGCTCTCGGCGGCCCAGTGCCAGCGGCTGCCGACGCGATGCAGGACGCCCTTTTCGACGAGGTAATCGAGCAGTTCCTCGATGTTTTCCTTGCCGAATTTTTCGCCCGCCTCGAACGGCAGCTCGAAGGCGGCGCTTTTGAGGTGGTGCAGCAGGATCAGCAGGTTGTCCGGATTGACGCGGCAGTGTTCGGGGCTGTGCGCGAAGAAATAATCCGGATGCTCGACGATGAACTGATCGAGCGGATTGCTGCGGGCGATCAGCACCGCCAGGCTGTGGCCGGTGCGCCGGCCGGCGCGTCCCGCCTGCTGCCAGGTGCTGGCGATCGAGCCCGGGTAGCCGACCATCAGGCAGGCCTCCAGGGCGCCGACGTCGATGCCCAGTTCCAAGGCGTTGGTGCTGACCACGCCCATCACCGAACGCTCGCGCAGGCCCTGTTCGATCTGCCGCCGCAGGTTCGGCAGATAGCCGCCGCGATAGCCGGTGACGAGCTGGTTGTCGACCGGCTGGCGTTTGGCGAACTGATCTTTCAGGTATTTGGTCAGCACCTCGACGTTCAGCCGGCTGGTCGTGAACACGATGGTCTGCACGTCGTTGTCGATCAATTCGCCGGCCAGGTGTCGGGCGGGCGTCAGCGCCGACTGGCGGATACCGAGTTCCCGGTTGACGATCGGCGGGTTGTACAGCACGAACGTCTTGGCGGCGCGCGGCGCCCCGCTCTCGGCGATCAGTTCGACCGGCCGCTCGAGGATGGCCTCGGCGTGTTCGCGCGGGTTGGCGACGGTGGCGCTGCAGCAGATGAAGACCGGCTCGGAATTGTAAAACCGGCAGATGCGCACTAGGCGCCGGATGACGTTGGTCACGTGGCTGCCGAAGATGCCGCGATAAATGTGCAGTTCGTCGATCACCACGAAGCGCAGGTTGGCGAACAGCTTTTCCCATTTCGTGTGGTGCGGCAGGATGCCCGTGTGCAGCATGTCGGGATTGGTCACGACCACGTGGCCCTGCTTGCGGATCGCCTGGCGGGCGTCGTCGGGCGTGTCGCCGTCGTAGGTGAAGGTTTTGACGTTCGCCCCGAGGCGGCCGATCAGGCCGTGGATTTCGTGCATCTGGTCCTGCGCCAGGGCCTTGGTCGGAAACAGGTAGAGCGCGCGGGTTTCCGGCTCCTCGAGGATGCGTTGCAGCACGGGCAGGTTGTAACAGAGCGTCTTGCCGCTGGCCGTCGGGGTCACCAGGACGACGTCCTTCCCCTGCCGGACCGATTCCACCGCCTGCGCCTGATGGCTGTAAAGCTGCCGGATGCCGCCGGCGGCGAGGACTTCGCGGAGTTCGGGCCGGACCCAATCCGGGTACGCGGCGAACCGGCCGGGTTCCGCCGGCAGATGCTTGAGCGCGCGAACGTTTTCCAAAAAGCGGCGCTCGCCCCGCCACCGTTCCAGAATTTCCGTCAACTTCAACTTCGCCATGCGCGTTATCCGTTACCGCCGTTCAAACCGGCAGCCGGCGGCCGGCCGAAAGGGCGGATCGGCAGGGTCACCGTGAACCGCGTGAAGACACCGGGATCGCTGGCCGCTTGCACGGTGCCGTTATGTTCCTCGACGATCGTCCGGACCGAGTACAAACCGAGGCCCAGGCTGTTGATCGAGCCGCGCGTCGTGAAGAACGGCTCAAAAACCTTGTCGAGGTATTCGGGCGCGATGCCCTCGCCGTCGTCCTCGATTTCCACGGTGAACATGCCGTCGCCCGAACGGGTGCGCACCAGCAGGCGCCCGCCGGGGTGATTGCTCGCCTCGAAGGCGTTGACCAGCAGGTTGACGATCAGTTGCTCGAACTGGCTTTCGACGCCGAGGATTTTCGGCGCGTTCTCGTCGAAGGCCGCGTCCACCACGATGCCGCGCCGCTTGCGTTCCGGTTCGAGCGCCGACAGGCAGCGCATGATGAGGTGCCGCATATCGACCGGGTGATAGACCAGATCGCCGCGTTGCTTGGTCAGCAGGCGCAGGTTGTCGATCAGCATGCTCAGGTGCTGGGCGTTGGTCAGCACGCGCTTGAGCACCTCGCGGTTTCGCTCGGGACGTTCCTCGTTGCGCAAAAGCTGCATTTCGACGTCGCTGATGATGATCGACAGCGGATTGGTCAGATCGTGCAAAATACCGGCGGCCAGCTTGCCGGCGGCGTTGAACCGGTCGGACCGCATCAATTGTTGGCGTGAAGTCTGCGCCTGCCGCTCGAACGAATGCGAACGCTCGAGGGCCGCTTCCAGGTCGTAGAAGCTGCGCGTCAGTTCCTCGTTGGCTTCCTCCAGTTGCCGCTCCAACGAAGCGACGACGGTGCGCAGTCCGCCCTGCCGGCGCAGGCTGCTGTAATTGGCGAACAGCGCCAACAGCAGCAACGCGAACAGAATCGGGAACTGGAACGTCAGGGCGCGGGAAAATACGAGCGCCGGCCCGGTGATCGGTTGCAGGGGAAAGACCAGATCGATCGCGGCGACCAGCAGCATGGCGGTCATCGTGCCGCCGGTCACCAGATTGGTCAGGTAGGGAATGGCATAGACGAAAACGAACAGCACCGGGAACAGAAACAGAAAGATGAACGGGCTCTGGGCGCCGCCGCTCTGAATGATGAGCGCCATGATGTTGAGCAGATCCCAGGCGAACAGAACCAGGATGACGCGGACAGGGTGCGTCCACTGGTAGGTGAACCAAAGCAGCGACAGGTAAACGCCGGCGCCGATGATCAGCCCGACGACAAAAAGCATGCTGTGGTGCGTGAAGCAGGAAAATCCCCAGGATGAACTCCAGAGCAAGGCGATCAGACCGAGGATCAGGAACCGGTACGCGATCATCCCCAGCGTCGCGAAACGGTTGATCCGCGCCACCAGTCCGGAAAACAATTTTTTATCCAATATCGCCATTGCCCTCCTCCCGCCGCGCCGCAGCGCGCGTTCGGTCAGCCCGCCGCCGTCAGTAGCCGCCCGATTTCGTCGAGCGTCCGCGCCGCCAGCGCCGCCGTCTCCCGTTGGACCTCGGCGACCCGGGCGGCCTGCCGCCGGCTGAATTCCTCGTCGCCGGTCCCCGGCAAATTGATCAGCACGTTGAACGCCGCGCCGCTGACCGCCGCCGCGGCCATCTGCATGCCGGTGCCCGCGTCCGAAAGGCAATTGCGGTTGGTGCGCGGGTAGAGCCCGGCGATGATCCGGGCGGTGGCCAGGGCGGCCTCGAGCGTCCGCGCCGGGACTTGGGTCGCTTCCTTGGCGGCCGCCTGCATGGCGGCGCGCCGCGCGGCCTTCTGCTCGTCGGTCTCCTTGGGCAGGGCCATCGCCGCCCCGAAGGCGTTGTAGGCGGCGGTATCGGCGTCCACCAGGGCCAGCAATTCCGCCGCCAGCCGGTCGAGTTCCGCTACGGCGTTTTTCGCGTCCGCCTCGACCTCGAGGTATTTTTTCTTGCCGATCGTCAGCCGGCAGACCATCGCCATCAGCGCGGCCGCCTGCGCCCCCGCGAGGGCCGCGACGCTGCCGCCGCCGGGCGCCGGAGCTTCGGAGGCGAGCAAGGACAGGAATTGACGAATCGGCATTTCAATCAAGGTGCTCATCGCTGGTTCCCCGTTCATTCGGTTTGCGCAATTACATATTCCAGCACTTTCTTGTCCGGATCGAAAGGCGCCAGGTCGCCGAGACCCAGTCGCCGGACGGCCTCCTCGACCGCCGCGCGGTCGTCCAGGCCGGCGCCGCCGTAAAACCGGCCGGCTTCGCCGAGCGCGGCCAGCGGCACTAGGCCGACGATTTCTGAACCGGTGACCGTCTCGCCTTCCGCCGCCGCCATTTCCTTCACTTTTTCGTAGACGACGTGCATGTTGGTCTGGGTGAAGTCGACCAGATTCATGCTGACCTGGGCGATTTTCCGGCCGCCGGTTTCCAGCGCGAACCCCATGGCCTTGACCGCCGGAAACAGTCCCGGCACGTGCTGGTCGCCCTTTTTATAGCCCGAAGTGCGGATGGCCTTACCGATCCGGCCGGCCAATGCCACGTTATCGGAAGCGAGATTGACGTTGTAGGCCACGAGAAATTGGCGGGCCCCGACGATCACCGCGCCCGATTCGGGAACGAATTTCGCGGGCCCGAAATCCGGCGCCCAGGCGCGATCCTTCAACTTTTCCGCGAGCCCCTCATACTCCCCTTTGCGGACATCGGCCAGATTCTGGTACTCCGGTTTCCGCGCCGCTTCGCCGTACAGGTAGACGGGAATACCGAGTTGGTCGCCGACCCGCCGCCCCAGCTTGCGCGCCAGCGTGGCGCATTCGGCCATGGTGACGCCGCGCACCGGCACGAACGGCACCACGTCGGCCGCGCCCATCCGCGGATGCTCGCCGTGATGCTGCCGCATGTCGATCACCTGACAAGCCGACCGGATGCAGGCAAACGCCCCGGCCAGAACGCTGTCCGGATCGCCGACCAGCGTGATGACGGTCCGGTGGTAAGTGGCTTCGGGCTCGAACGACAGAACCTTGGCGCCGGCACGTTTGATCGCCTCGACGACCGTTTTGATTTTTTCCAGATCCCGGCCTTCGCTGATGTTGGGCACACACTCGATGATTTTTTCCATGGCTGTACTCCCGCGACCGGCCGCGGCTTTTACGGCAAGCGTTTGGGCCGGGTCGCCACCTGATAACGTTTACCGAGTTCCTGCGCGAAAACCAGCGCCGTTTGCTCGGAATCGAATTCGCCGACCAGCAATTCGCACTGCTGGCCGTTCAGCAGCAGATGAATCCGCATGCCGGCCTCGGAGAACCGTTTCGCGGCCTGCTCGGCCTCGGCCAGCGTCGCGTACAACCCGACGCTGACGGCATATTTTTCGGTCGTGGCTTCCGGCGGGCCGACCGTCAGCCGTTCGCCGACGGCCAGGGTGCTGTCCAGACGATCCTTCGCCCGCCAGGCGAAGAGCGAGTCGCTCCAGCGTTGCGTCAGCTCGCGGTAATAGTGGCGCGCCGCGTCTTTCTGTCCCAGTTTTTCGGCGGCCAACCCCAAGTGGAAATACACCTGCGGCAGATCGAGCGCGCCGGCATCGGTCGCCAACGCCCGGCGGTAGGCTTCCTCGGCGCCGCGCCAGTCGCCCTGGCGGATTTTCTGGCCGGCCAGTCCGGCCAGGGCCTCGGCGATCGCCGGATGGTCGGGATACTTGGCTAAAAACGCGGCGAAACTGTCGCCGGCCGTGGCGCCCAAGGGCAGGCGCAGTTCGAGCGAACCCTTGAGCAGCAGCATTGCCGGAGCGTCTTCCGCGTCGGGATAACGAGTGAAGAATTCCTCGCAAACCGCGAGGGCCGGGCGGTCGTAACCGGCCAATTGCAGCAGGCGGGCCAATTCGACCAAGGCCCGCACGCCTTCCGGCCGGGTTGCGCAATGGTCGGCCGTCTGGCGCAAGCGCGTCTTGGCGTCGTAGACCGAACGCACGGCCAGGGCGGCGCTCAATTCCAGCGGACAGGCGATCTCATCGGCGGGGTGCGACTGGAGAAACTCGGCCAACTGCGGGTCGGCTTCGGCGACCTGGCCTTGTTCGTAAAGCCGGCGGAGGCGCGCGGCGTCTTCCTCGGGTCCGGCGCCGGCGATCGCCGGCAACAGCCACAGAACCAGGAAGAGCGAAATGGTGAGTGTTTTGTTCATTCGTCCCGCGGATGATCGGCCGCGTTCACGACAATTCCGGAGAGTTTCCGGCGGGAAGACGAGCGTTACTTTTCGTCCCCGGCCGAAAGGGACGACTGATAACTCGTGTCGCCGCTCGGGCAGCCGCGCAGGCGCGACAATTCCTGCTGGCATTCCTCCAGTTCGCGCCGGGCCTGCCGGGCCTGGCTGGCGGCCTTGATCACCGCGCCCAGGGAAAGCACCATCACGGCGACCGCGCCCAGCAAAATGCAAATCGCGAAGTAGGCGGCCACGGCCAAGGAGTGCGACGCCTCGAACGTGCCGACGAACGGCAACGAAAGCTGAAAAGCAAACTGCCGCGTCAGTTCCGCGCGATTGGAATCGATGGCCTGGGTAGCCAACAAAACCAGCACCACAAAAAAGAACGCCCACAAAATCGCTCGCTTCATCGGGTCCCTCTATTCCGTGTTTGATGGCATTCGGGGCCAGGCTTCCGCCAGCGCCGCGTACGTTTCCTCGATGTGTTGATTGATTACCCGGCAATCCGCCAGCACCGTCATGAAATTCACGTCGCCGTTCCACCGCGGCACGATGTGCAGGTGCAGGTGGCCTTCCACCCCCGCGCCGGCGACCCGGCCGACATTGATGCCCAGGTTGAAACCGTGCGGTTTGCTCGTCGTTTCGATCGCTTGCACGGCCTGCTGCGCCAGGCTCATGATTTCCGCCCAGACCTCGGGAGTAATCTCGGCGATGCTTCCCAGGTGGGCATAGGGCGCGACCATCACGTGGCCGTTGGTGTAAGGATACTTGTTCATGATGACGAAGGCTTGGCGCCCGCGATGCAGAATCAGCATCCGGCGATCGTCCGCGGCCCGCAGCGCGTTGCAGAAAACGCAGCCCTCTTCCTTTTCGGACTTGATATAGTCGATGCGCCACGGAGCGTTTAGGCGATCCATCGTCTCACCACCAGGGTTTCTGTTGAATGTGCTGCCACCGCAGGCGGCCCGGCGTCACGGTCAGCAGGCCGACGCCGGCCGTCGCCAGGCGCGGCTCGGTCGGTGATCCGGGGTTAAAGTAGGTGATTCCGCTCTCGGTTGCAAGGAAGGGTTGATGGGTATGACCGAAAACGACGGCGGCGACCGCTTCCCCTTCAAAAGCGCCGGCCAACCGCTGAGTAATTCCGGCGGGCGCCCCCCAACCATGCATCAAACCGACGCGAAAACCGCCGAATTCCACGATCCTTTTCGCCGGCAGCCGCGGATCCCCGGGTTCGTCGCAATTGCCGGCGACAGCCAGCAACTCGATATCGGGCATGGCGATTTGCGTCAACCAGTCGTAATCGACGAGGTCGCCGGCATGCAGAATCATGCGAATGCCGGCGAACGGCCCGGTCAGCAGGCGGCGAATCGGTTCGGGGTCATCGTTGCCGTTGCAGTGCGTGTCGGCCAGAACACCGATGCGGATCGGTTTGCCGTCCCACGCCGCTTCACTCATTGCAGCTTCGCGTCAACGAGTTTTTTCAGTTCCTTGCCGGCTTTGAAAAACGGCACTTTTTTGGCCGGAACATCCACTTTTTGCGATGTCTTGGGATTGCGGCCCATCCGCGGGCGACGCTCCCGTAATTGAAAACTGCCGAAGCCGCGGATCTCGATCCGATCCCCTTGCTGCAAGGCTTCCGTCATGCGGTCGAAAATCGTGGTGATGATCACTTCGGCGTCTTTTTTTCGTTTGCTGGAGATTTTTTCAGCCACCATGGCAATCAGATCGCTCTTGGTCATTGCTGCCTTTCCTCCTCAACGAATGGAAAATCCCTGTGTGGTTGGGGGTTTTTGCCCGCTTTCGCCCAACAAACCCGGCAAACGTTTGAAGATCCCATCCAGCAGGAAATCCGTAAACGACGGTTGCGGTTTCCGCGGATAAACCAAATTGAGTTTGCCCTCGACCTGCAATTTCTCTTTCAGGACGTCGACCGCGTCGTAGAACGTCCCCAGTTGATCGACCAGCCCGACGGCCTGGGCCTGCTGCCCGGAAAACACCCGCCCGTCGGCGATCGCCTCGATCTGCTCGATGGGCAGCTTGCGGCCCTCGGCGACGGCGGCGATGAACTGCCCATGCACGTCGTCGATCGTCGCCTGCAGCATCCGGCGTTCGTCGGAAGTGAGGGCGCGGGCCAGGTTGCCGGCGTCTTTGTACTTGCCGGCCTTGACCACCTCGCTCTTCAAACCCAGTTTGTCGAACGCGCCTTCCGCGCTGAAAAACTCCATCACGACGCCGATGGAACCGGTCAGCGTGCCCGGATTGGCGACGATCGTGTCGCAAGCCGCGGCGATGTAGTAACCGCCCGAGGCCGCGGCCGACGCCATGGAGGCGACGACCGGCTTGCCGGCCTGCGACACTTTTCGCAATTCGCTATAGATTTCCTGCGTCGGCGCCACGGCGCCGCCCGGCGAATCGATCCGCACCAATAGAGCCCGGATCTTGTCGTCCTCGGCAAATTTCCGGATTTGCTCGACCACCACGTCGCCCGACTCGATCACGCCGTTCACCTCGATCACGCCGACGCTGTCTTTCCAGAGCGAAGAAACGCTGGACAGCTCGTCGTTGCGCTCAACGATGGCGAACACCCCCACGACGACGGCAAAGAAAGCCATCGCCGCCAGGCTCACGATCACAAAGCCGATCAGAAACGGGTGTTTTTTCATGGCATCTCCGGCCACCGGCCCGGGTTGACCGAGCCGGTTTGCCGTTGGGTGCGACTCGCCGGATAGCGCCGCCGCGCCTTTGCCGCGGAGCGATTATTCCGCGCCCGATTCCTCTTTGTCCGGCTGTTCCGTCGGGGTTTCAACCGCGACCGGAGTCTCGGCGACCGCCTCGGCGACGACCGGAGCTTCGGCGACCGCTTCGGCGACCACCGGAGCTTCCGGCTCGGCCACCGGCGCTTCGGCCGCTTCGACCGTGCCGTCCTCGGGGTGCTGCTGGGTTTGCGCGGCGGCGATCAGATCGCCGATCCGCACCCGGCTGGAACCCTGCTTCTGCATGAAGGCGGCCATATCGGCCTTTTCCCGGTTTTCCTCGATGGTCCGGCGGGACAAGCGGATTTTCCGCTCGCGTTCGTCGATTTTGATGATCTCGACCATGATCTTGTCGCCCACGTTGAACAACTTGGTCGGATCTTCCACTTTTTTCGAGGACAACTCGGACACGTGAATCAGGCCTTCGATCCCGTCGCCCAGGTCGATGAAGGCGCCGAATTCGGTGATGTTGATCACTTCGCCTTCGACGATGTCACTGACGTGGAACCGTTCGGGAACCAGCTTCCACGGATCCTCGAGCAATTGCTTGATGCCCAGTGAGAAGCGCTCGTTTTCGGAGTCGATGTTGAGCACCACCGCCTCGACTTCCTGGCCCTTCTTGAAGATTTCGGAAGGATGTTTGATTCGTTGAGTCCAGGAGATGTCGCTGATGTGAATCAGGCCGTCGATGCCCTCGTCGATGCCGACGAACACGCCGAAGTCGGTGATGTTGCGGATCTTGCCCAGGATGCGGGTGCCGACCGGGTACTTTTCCTTGATCTTTTCCCACGGATTGTCGGCGGTCTGCTTCAGGCCCAGGCTGATGCGGCGCGCCTCGGCGTTGATGTCGAGCACCACGGCTTCGATGACGTCGCCGATCGAGAGGATCTTGCTGGGGTGCTTGATCTTCTTGACCCAGCTCATTTCGGACACGTGAATCAGGCCCTCGACGCCCTCTTCCAGTTCGACGAACGCGCCGTAATCGGTGAGGCTGACGACCTTGCCCTTCACCTTGTCGCCGATGTGGTATTTCTGCAGCACTTCGTTCCACGGATCGGGCTGAATCTGCTTGTAACCCAGGCTGACGCGCTGCCGCTCCTCGTCGTACTTGAGCACCACGACGCGGACTTCGTCGCCGACTTCAAACAACTCGGACGGATGATTGATGCGGCCCCAGCTCATATCGGTGATGTGCAACAGGCCGTCGATGCCGCCCAGGTCGATGAAGGCGCCGTAATCGGTGATGTTCTTGACGATGCCTTCGAGCTGCACGCCCTCCTGCAACCGCTTGAGGGTGTCGCTGCGCAACGTCTCGCGCTCTTTTTCCAGCAAGGCGCGGCGGGACAACACGATGTTGCCGCGGCGCTTGTTGAATTTCAGAATCTTGCATTCGATTTCCTGGCCGATGAATTTGTCGATGTTGCGCACCGGCCGCAGATCGACCTGGCTGCCCGGCAGGAAGGCGCGGACGCCGATATCCACCGACAAGCCGCCCTTCACGCGGGCCACGACCTTGCCCTTCACCACGCCGTCGGCGTTGTAGGCTTTGTAGATTTCGTCCCAGACCTTCATCTTGTCGGCCTTTTCCTTCGACAAGACGATGACGCCGTGCTCGTCCTCGATCGCTTCGATCAAGGCCTCGACCTTGTCGCCGACCTTCACGCTGGCCTGGCCGTTCAGATCCTGGAACTCGCGCAGGTCGATGAAACCCTCGCTCTTGTAGCCGATGTCGACCAGGACGTGATCGCCTTCGATCCCGACGACGCGGCCGATGACCACTTCGCCTTCCTGGCCGGTCGAAGCAAGGCTCTGCTCCAACATCTCGGCAAACGACATTTCTTCCATTTCGGTCTCGGGCGCTCCAGCAGGTTTTTGCACTTCCATGTTCGGGTTGTTTTTCGGAGTAGTGTCACTCATGGATACAGGTTCCCCTTTCGGAATATATTTCGCTCGCCCGCGGGGGCGAATCGATACGTCTTTTCGCTTCCGGTTTCGGCGTTCTGACTTTCGGAAGGCTTCCGAATGTAAAAAACCCCAAAATTCAAGGATTTAACGAATCCTCGCCGCGAAAACGGTTGCGTATAATAGCGCAGAGAAAATACCGATGCAAGAGGTCATTTTATTTGAGGAAAATAAATAAATGAACCGCGCCGCGAAGGCGAAAAAGGCCGTTATTCGCGCTTGGCGGGTTCGGCCGCGGGCGGATTCAGGATCGCTTTCAATGCCTCCAGCATCGCGGGCAAGCTCAAGGGGCCCTTGATCGTGGAATCGGATTGCAGCCACGGCAGCAGAGCGTTGAGCATTTCGCCGTTATTCAATTCGGCTGCCTGCCGCAGCTCGGCATTGTTTTGCAGCACCGTCGCGAGGGTGTCGAAATGAAATTCCAGATCGCCCGGATGGACCGCGCGAGCGATGTCCAGCCCCGGATATTGGGCCAGTTGCGCCTGGGTCATTTGCAGGAATCCGTACCGCAGAGTCCGCCGGCGGGCTTCCCTGGGCGAATGCCCCTCGCGCAACGCGGCCAGGTAGGACGGCAGATCCAGGGCCGGCGCGGCGATGCCGTCATTGGCCCAGCAAAACAGCGCCAGAAAAGCCGGAATCAACTCCGCGGGAACGCGCTTTTCCGCCTCGCGATAGTAATATTGAACCGCCGCGGCGGGCGTGTTCGGGAAAATATTGGCCACGCGATTGAGTTGCCCCAGGGTGGCAAACCGCATCATTTCAGGGATGGAGAGCAAATAGGCTGCCGCGTCCGCCTGTAATTTCGACCGGGTGACGTCGTCGAACCGGCCCGTTATTTCGAGCCCGTTTTCTTCCTGGTACTGCTTCAGCGCGCGGCGCGTCGCGGGACCGAGGATGCCGTCGATCCAGGGCTGGCCGTGGTCGCCGGTCGGAAAACCGAGTAAAACCAGGCAGCGCTGCAGGACGCGGATTTCTTCCTCGTGGCAGTTGTCGGGGTCGGTCCAGGCCTCTTCCAGGACTTCGGGAGCCAGGCCCAAAATCTTCTCGATGGTGACATCGGTCATGAAACGCCTCTAAAAATTCTTTTGCAGATATTGGAAGGCGTTGCGGAACAGCGCGACCCCCTGGCCCTCCTCGGGCATGGATTTGTAGCGCTGCCAGTGCGGGAAATTGGTGTAATGGGTGAACGCCTCGGGGTGAGGCATCAGGCCGAAAATCCGGCCGCTTTCATCGCACAGGCCCGCGATGGCATCGGTGCTGCCGTTCGGGTTCGCCGGGTATTTCTGTGTCGCTTCGCCGTGGGCGTTGACGTAGCGCAGCGCCGCCAGGTTCTTTTTCTGGATTTCTTCCAGCACGTCGTTCGCGTCGACAATCAGCTTGCCCTCGCCGTGCCGCACCGGCAGGTACAGCCGCTCCAGCCCCTTCAAAAAGACGCACGGGGTCTTGGCGCCGACGGCCAGATGCACCCAGCGGTCTTCGAAGCGGCCGGAATCGTTCAGGGTGAGGGTGACGGATTGCTTGAAGTAGCCGCCGTTCAGCGCCGGCAGCAAGCCCAGTTTGACCAGCAGTTGGAACCCGTTGCAGACGCCGAGGATCAGTTTCCCGGCCTTGATGAAATGCTTGAGGTAATCGGCCAGTTTCTTGTTTTTGCCGGTGACGCCGAAGCGCCACATGACCGCCGAAGCCTTGGCGGAACCCAGGTCGTCGCCGTCCATGAAGCCGCCGGGCAGGCACAGCAGATGATAATCCTCGAGGTTCACCTCGCCGCTGAGGATTTCGTAAATGAACACGATATCCACTTGCTCGAAGCCGCCCAACCGGCAGGCATGGGCCATCTCCATTTCGCAATTGGTACCGTTGCCGGTAACGACGATTGCTTTGATCTCCGCCACTTGTCCGCCGCTCCTCTAGAAATTCAGCGTGCTTTTCCAGGCGCGCTTGAGCTCGGCCACCGGAATGCGGCACAGCACCCGCCCGTTGATGCCGACGATCTCCAGTACCGGATCCTTTGTGACCAGGCCGATTTCGGCATACATCGAATCGATCATCCGTTCCTCGAAAGCCGTCTTGTGCTCGGGCCGGACGGTCACGAGCAATCGGCCCGGGCTTTCGCTGAACAGCACGTAATCGTCGCGCTCCATGCCTTCGTAGGGCACGCGCGACAGGTAAGCGCTGATGCCGTAGCCGCCGGCGAAGGCGGTTTCGGCCAAGGCGATCGCCAGACCGCCGTCGGACAGATCATGGCAGGAACGCACGATGTTGGCGCGCATCGCGTCGCGCAACCGGCGATACATTTCGATGGTGTACTCCGGTTCGAGACGCGGCGCCTTGTTGCCGATCAGGCCCAGTTCGTGGAAATACTCGGAGGCGCCCATTTCATCGCGGGTGTAACCCAGCAGGTAAACCAGGTCGCCCGGATTTTTGGCGTCCATCGTCACGCTTTTACGCACGTCGTTGATGCGGCCGACGACCGTGAACAACAACGTCGGCGGCACCGAAATCTTGTGCTTGCCGATCTGGTAGTCGTTCTTCATCGAGTCCTTGCCGGAAATCAGCGGAATGCCGTAGGCCGTCGCGACGTCGAACACGCCTTTGCAGGCGCGGACCAGTTGCGCCAGCTTGTATTTGCCGTCGGGCGTGTTGTCCGATTCCACCGGATCGGGCCAGCAGAAATTGTCCAGGCCCGCCAGTTGGTCGATGTCGGCGCCGACGGCGACGGCGTTGCGCACCGCCTCGTCCACCGCGCAGGCGGCCATCGCGTAGGTGTCGATATCGCTGAATTTCGGGCAGATGCCGTGCGCGGCGACCACGCCTTCCAGCGAGGCGAGGTCGGGGCGGATCACCGCCGCGTCGCTCGGCCCGTCGTTTTGCAAGCCGATCAGCGGTTTGACCACGCTGCCGCCCTGCACTTCGTGATCGTACTGCCGCACCCAATATTCCTTCGAGCAGACGTTGAGCCGCATCAACATGCGGAGAATCACCTGCCCCATTTCGCGCGGCAGCGGCGGCCTCGGCTCGGGATAGCGCAACGAACGCCACACGGCGTCGAGCTTCATCGGCGGCAGGCCGTCGTGCAAGAAGGACATTTCGAGGGCGGCCACGGTCTTGCCGTCGTAGGTCACGTGGAAAATGCCGCTGTCGGTGAAGCGGCCCAGCACGGTCGATTCGACGCTCATCTTCGCCGACAAGGCCAGGAATTCGTCGAGGCGGTCGGGCGGCACGGCCAGGGTCATCCGCTCCTGGGCCTCGGAAAGCAGGATTTCCCAGGGGTGGAGGCCGGCGTACTTGAGCGGCGCCTTGGCCAGCTCGATTTCGCAGCCGTTGGTGTCGCGGGCCATTTCGCCGACCGACGAGGACAAGCCGCCGGCGCCGTCGTCGGTGATGGCGCGATACAAGCAGCGGTCGCGGGCTTTGAGCAGGAAATCGGTCATCCGCTTTTGGGTGATCGGGTCGCCGATCTGCACGGCGGTCGCCGGGCTGTGTTCGCTGAGGCCTTCCGACGAGAAAGTCGCGCCGTGGATGCCGTCCTTGCCGATACGGCCGCCGGACATGACGATCAGGTCGCCGACCTCGGCTTTTTTAAACTCGCCGGGCCGGTCGCACACCTTGGTGGGCAGAATGCCGGCGGTGCCGCAGAAAACCAGCGGTTTGCCGGCGTAGCGGTCGTCGAAGACCACCGAGCCGTTGATGGTCGGAATGCCGGATTTGTTGCCGCCGTGCTCGACGCCCTCGCGGACGCCTTCCAGCACCCGTTTGGGATGCAACAGCCGCGGGCCGAGAGGCTTTTTAAAGAAGGGGCTGGCGAAGCAGAAAACGTCGGTGTTGAAGATCAGTTTCGCGCCGGCGCCGGTGCCGAACGGGTCGCGGTTGACGCCGACGATGCCGGTCAGCGCGCCGCCGTAAGGATCCAGCGCACTGGGGCTGTTGTGCGTCTCGACCTTCATGACCAGCGAGAAGCGGTCGTTGAATTTCACCACCCCGGCGTTGTCCTTGAAGACCGAGAGGCAGATATCTTTATTTCCCTTGGCTTTGCGTACCCGCTCGGTCGTTCCTTTAATATAGGTGTCGAACAACGACTGGATGGTTTCCTGTTTCTGGCCGTCTTTGTAAATAATTTTCGCGTTGAAGATTTTGTGTTTGCAATGTTCGGACCAGGTCTGCGCCAGGGCTTCGAGTTCCACGTCGGTCGGCTGCGCGCCCAGCCCGTACTTGCGGCGGAGCTTGCGCACTTCCGCGTCTTGGTAATAGCCCTGAATGACCTTCATTTCTTCCAGGGTCAGGGCCAGGGTGCGGCTGCGGCTGATGCGCGTCAGGCGCTCGTCGCCGACGGCCAGGTTGACGGTCTTCACCTCGGGTTCGGATTCGATGACGACCTTGGGCACGAAGGCGGGCAAGCCGCGTTTTTTATTGAATTTCTTGGCCGGAAGAATGGTCCAGCGCTGAATGAGCTCGTTGGCCAGCAAATCGCGGGCGATCTGTTCGATCTGCGCCGCGTCGAGCTTGCCGGACACCAAATACTGCCGGCTGGTATAAACGTTTTCCTGGTTTTTGAACGGCAGGCCGGTGGCCAGGGCGATGGCTTCCCGCGCCGTCCGGCCGACGTTGTCGGTGACGCCGGGCCGGAAACCGACCTCGACGAGCCAGTCCCAATCGTAAGCCGCCGCCGCGGGCGCATTGATGGTGTATTCCTGGATGATCGGATCGGTGAAAACGTTCTGGGCGATTTTCTTTAAAACGGGCGCGGTCAACCGCTTATCGAGGGTGTAAACGTCGATGACGCGTACTGCCGCGACTTCCAGCCCGAGATCGTTCCGGATCTTTCCCGCCACCTTAACGCCGATGGCGTCCTTGATGGACGATTTCAACCGGATCTCTATGCGATGGGCCATTCACCTCTTCCTTCTAGGTCCTACCCGAATGCCAACCGATCACCGAAAGGGGTTGACTTTTTCTTCCGAATATGCCGACACGTAAATCCATCTCTAAGTTCGCGGTACTATAGCAAAAGTTGCCGGTAGGTCAATGAAAAAATTACATAACATTACAACAAAGCGTATACCAGAGAATCGGGTATTGTTATAACCGTTTATTATCAATCAGTTGAGAGATAATAAGGAAGAGAATATTCAGTTATGCATTAAATACATAACGTATAAAAAGGGGGCTTGACACATCTCGCGAAAAAACCAATTTTGTGTCCCAACGTACCCGCCGGGACCAAAATCGGCTTTTAATATTTCATCGTCGCGTATGTGCGGGCTCCATTAGAAGCAGGCGTCGCGCTCCGCAATATACGCCTTTTGGCAGGCGTTGAAGCGGGCTTGATTCTCCGCTGTTCCATCGCCGCAGGTGACGTTCGTGTCCAGGCACTGGAACCAATGCGCCATCGCCCATTTGAGGCAATCGTTGAAATCGTCCTGCTGGCCGTCGAGCCAACCGCAGAGCGAATTCTGCTGGGCCGGCGAAGCCCCCCAGCAGTCGCGGTAGTAGGCGCGACACTGCGAGGCGAAGTCGTCGTCGCCCGTGTAAGGCGGCACGGTGTCGTCGTCGTCGGCCGCGTCGTCGTCGGCCGCGTCGTCATCGGCCGCGTCGTCGTCGGCCGCGTCGTCGTCGGCAGCATCGTCGTCGGCGGTATCGTCGTCGACGGTTTGATCGTCATCGTTATCGTCGTCATCGTCGTCGTCACCGCAGGCCAGGCCATAGGCCAGCATGACACCGCACAAAATCGCCACCCACCACCAAAGGGAAACCTGGCGCAACATCTCGACATCCTCCCTCCCCGGCGACCAGCCGCGCGGCCCGGGGGTTCGCTCATTTACAGACAATCGTCGATTTCGATCTCGTACGCGTCCTGGCAGGCGTTCAGCAGGTCCTGATCCTCGGTCGTGTACTCGCCGTCGCAAGACACGTCCGCCGCGAAGCAGTCGAACAGGTGCTTGATGGCGTTACGGCCACACTCGGGCACCTCGGTGGCGTCGTCGATCCAGGAGCAGGAATCCTTGGCGTCGGCCGCCGGAAAACCCAGGCAATCGGTGAGAAACGTCCGGCAGACCTGGGCATATTCGGTGGCATCCACCTGGGTGTACTTGGTGGCCTTGTTGGACTCGTTTTCACAGGCGACGCCAAGCGACAACACCAGCAAACCGATCAAGATAACCAGCGATGTTTTTGTCTTCATGCTCTTTATCTACCACAAAAAAAAAGCGCGGCGCAATCGACCGCGCCGCGCTTTGACCGCTGGAACAAAATCAGTAGCAGTTCTGAATTTCCGTGCCGTAGGTGATGAGGCAGTCGGAAACGCCAACAGCATCGCAATCGGTGCCGCTGAGGCAATCGAACAGGTTGGTGATCGCATCGGAGATGCAAGAGTCGGTCAGGTCGAGGCCGTTCAGGCCGTCGCAATAACCGGCATCATCGATACCGCAATCATCGTACCAATTCTGGCATTCGGTCACCGGGTCGCCCGAGCCGTTGTCGTCGTCGTCGCCGGTGGCATCGTCGTTGTCGTCGTTGTCGTCATCGTCGTCATCGTCGCCGCAAGCGATCGCGACCAGGCCGATGCTCAGAATCGCCGCAATCATCAACAGGAACAATTTGTTCAACTTCATTCTCGGATTCCTCCACTTTCTCGATTTCTTTTTTTTGGTTCTCAGCCCTCAGCAGGGTTGTTGAATTGTAATCCGTTTTTTAAACCAAACAAGTCTCATTCGCCGGAGCCCGAAAAAAATTTCCCGGCGGCGGACAGATCAAAAAAACCTTCAATATCAATAAGAATCGGCTCTTGCGGCCGACGCCAGCCACGGCCTATTTTCCGGCGACGGTCAGCTTGGCAAAGCGAATCGACGGCGCGCCGGTGCCGCCTCGCCAATCCAGATCGTCGGCGATCAGATCGATGTCTTTCAACATGTCGAGCAGATTGCCGGCGACGGTGATTTCCTGCACCGGGGCGGTCGGTTCGCCGTGCTCGATCAGGAGGCCGCGAGCGCCGCGCGAATATTCACCGTTGACCGTATTGACGCCCGATCCCATCATCCCGGTCACCAGCAAGCCGCGTTCGACCCCGCGATAGAGATCCGCGGGCGTCGCCTGGCCCGGCTCCAGATACAGGTTGGTCGTACCGATACCCGGTAACGAATTGTAACCGCGCGACGCCGTGCCGGTCGGTTTGGCGCCGGCCTTGTTCGCGGTGTAAGTGTCGTACAAGTATTGCTTGAGAACGCCGTCCTCGATCAGCGCCTGCCGCCGGGTCTTCAGCCCTTCGCCGTCGAACGGCCGGCTGCCGGACCGCCGGTCCAGCGTCCCGTCGTCGATGAGCGTAAACCGGGGCGCCGCGATTTTCTCGCCGAGCTGGTCGAGCAGGAAACTGCTTTTTTTATAGATCATGTCGCCGTTGAGGGCGCCGAGCAGCCCGCGGATGAAGCTTTTGGTCATCTCCGGCGTCAGAATCACCGGCATGATCCCGGAATCGATCTTCCGGGCGCCGAGCATTCGCAGCGCCCGCCGCGCCGCCTCGCGCGCCACCGCTTCGGCGTCGCTCAATTCCTGTAAAAAGGTCGTCTGATCGAAATACCATTCCGACTGCTTGTCGCCCTTCTCTCGGCGACGACCTCGACGCCCAGCCAGGCGTAGGTTTTTTCGAAGACACCGGAAAAACCGGCGCTATTGACCAGGGCGACGCGCTGGACGTAGCTGCCGCTGCCCGCTTCCTGCACCGTCTTAATGCGCGGATCGACGGCTAGCGCGACTTTTTCCAGGGCGATCGCCCAATCAGCCAGCTTGTCGCTCGACAGCGTTTCGATCTGCGGATCGAAGATTTGCGCCCGCTGGTCGATCGGCGCGAACCATTCGCGCGCCGGCAGTCCGTTATGCGGATCGACCGCGGTCGCCGCGGCCACGGCCAGCACCTGTTCGCGCAGCGTGGTCAGGCCGCGCTCGGACAGGTCGGAAGTGTAACCAAAGCCCAGCCGGCCGCCTTTGAAAACGCGCAAGCCGACGCCTTTGCTCACGGCCTGTTTCAATTTTTCGACCGCGCCCTCGCGGGCGGTGATTTCGGTTTCCCGGCCCCATTCGTAATAGGCGTCCGCCTGCTCGGCGCCGCCGCGGACGGTCGTTTCCACCAACCGGTGAAGCCGTTCGAGATCGTGCTTGTCCATCGCTGCCACTCCCTATCAGGCTGTTGAAAAAGACCGTCCTGGCCTTTTTCAACCACGCTCACTAAAAAGCGTGGTTTTTATTTCGCTTCATTTTCGTCAACTTCGGAAGTCGCCGAAAATGGCGATCCATCCATGGATCGCACGCCGGGTGTTTTTCAACACCCGGCTACGCTTTCGCCGCGCCGACGGTCATGTTGTCCAGGCGAACGTGCGGCAGGCCGACGCCGACCGGCACGCTCTGCCCGTCCTTGCCGCAGGTGCCGATGCCCGGGTCCAGTTCGGCGTCGTTCGCCACCAGCGTCACGTTTTCCAGCGCCTTCGGACCGATGCCGACCAGCATCGCCCCTTTGACCGGCGCGGTAATCTTGCCGTTTTCGATGAGGTAAGCCTCGGACACCTCGAACACGAACTGGCCGTTGGCGATATCCACCTGCCCGCCGGCGAACATCTTGCAGTACAAACCCTGTTTCACCGAGGCGATGACGTCTTCCTTCGTGGGCGCGCCGGGCGCCAGGAACGTGTTGGACATGCGGGGAATCGGAATGTGGCGGAAACTTTCCCGCCGGCCGTTGCCGGTCGACGCGAAATCGGCGCCCATCAATTGAGCGTTAAGCCGGTCGAAGAGATAGCCCCGCAGCACGCCTTTTTCGATCAGCACCTTGCGCTGCGGCTCGTTGCCCTCGTCGTCCATGTTGTAACTGCCGCGCCGGTTGGGCAGCGTGGCGTCGTCGATGACGGTGCACAGTTCGCTGGCGACCTTCTGGCCGAGGCGGCCGCTGTAGAGGCTGGTGCCCTTGCGGTTGAAATCCGCTTCCAGGCCGTGGCCGATCGCCTCGTGCAACAGTACGCCGCTCCAGCCGTTGCTGAGCACGACGGTTTGTTCGCCGGCCTTGACGTCGATGGCGCCCAGCGTCGCCACGGCGGATTCGGCGGCGTAGCGCCCGATGAACTCCGGGGTGACGCGGTCGTAAAATTCACTGCCGATCCGCCCGCCCGCGCCGTAGAAACCGGTCCGCCGGTCCTTGCCGTCGCTGGACACGACCATGGCCGACAGGCGGGCCATCACGTCGCGATCCTCGCGCAGCAGGCCGTCGGTGTTGGCGACCAGCCGGTAGGTGGCGGCGTGGGCCAGCCGGCCCATCACCTGGATCACGCGCCGGTCGAACCCGCGGGCCGCCGCGTTCATGGCCAAAAGGGCCGCGGCCCGTTTTTCAAACGGGGTGTCGTTGAGGTTCAGCACGATCGGCGACAGCGGCCGCGCCATTTCCGGTTGCAGCGGGACGGGCCGCCAGGAGCCCTGCCCGCCGGCGATCAACGCCGCCGTTTCGGCGGTGCGCAACAGGGCTTCGGGGGCGAAGTCGTCGGAATAGGCGTAGCCGATTTTGATCCCCTTGAGCACGCGGATGCCGACGCCGCGGGAGGCGCCGACCGTCGCGCTGCGAATCTTGTCCTCGTCGAGGGCCGCGTCGGCGCCCAGCGTGTCTTCCACGTAAACCTCGGCGAACTCGCCGCCGCGCGACATGGCGACCGACAACAATTTGCCGATCAGCGCCGCGTCGAGCGGCAGGCCGCCGAACGGCGTTTCGGCGGCGGCCAAGGCCTGGAGCGTGGCGCCCGGCGCCAGCCCGGCCGCGAGGCCGGTAACGGCGAGGGTTTGCAGAAATTCGCGACGGCTGAGGGCCCATGCAGCATGGCTGTCTGTCATGGTCGTTTCACTTTCATAAGCGGTTGAGAGTCGGGTTATTCTTTTTCGATTTCGGCGATCGCGCCTTTCAGATCGGTGCAGGTGATGACTTTTTTACCGACCAGGATCGCGGTCAGCGCCTTGATCAGGATTTCCGGGTCGGTGACGGCGATCAGGTTCGCCAGGTTTTGCGGATTCACGTAGTCCCGATAGGCTTCTTCAAAATACACTTCGAACATGCCGAAGCTGCAGACGTACGGTTCGACCATGCAGCCGGTCACCTGGCGGACCTTGTCGATCGCGTCGACGTTGGTCGGATCGGGGGTGGCGACGATCAGCACCGGCTCATCGGGTGGCCGTTCCATGAAGCGGATGGGCAACACCATGTAAAATTGGGCGATTTCGGCGTCGAGCATCCGCACGGCGTTCGGATGGATTTCGGTGTAACGCAGGTCGACCTGGGGCACGTCGTAATACATGCTTAAAAAATGTAGGAGGGTTTCCTCGTTGATGTAACCCAGTTTGACCAGGATCGACCCGATGCGACAGCCGAGTTTCTCCTGTTTCGCCAAACCGGTATGCAATTGTTCGGCGGTAATCAAGCCGCGTTGCATCAACAATTCGCCGAGTTTCACCTGCGGAAGCATGCAACCCCCCACGGTATTGAATTAACTAAGTGTAGATGGTTTACGGCGGCGATTCAACCATAATTTCCGCCGTCAAACCTCTTTTCTCGCCGGGCGGCGGGCGATTCTTCAATATCCGCGCGGCTTGTGACGTCGCCGGCCCTTCACGCCGCCCGCGCGAACTTTTGCTTTTTCCCCCCGTTCATGATAAGCGAAAAGCCACATGAAACGGCTTTTACTGCGATTGTTGCGCGCCGCGGTCGTGGGCGCGATCCTCTTTTTTCTCGGCTTGTACGTGTACCGCAACTGGTCCGAGCTGAGCAGGACGCCGTTCGCCTTTCGGCCGCTGCCGTTCCTGATTTCCACCGTGCTGGTGCTCGTTCTCTACGCCCAGCAATCGAACTGCTGGGGGCTGCTCCTGGGCGCGATCGCCAAACCCGTCCCCGCTCGCGAAGCCATGGCCGTCTGGTTCGCCAGCCAGGTGGCCAAGTACGTCCCCGGCAAGGTGATGCTGCCGCTGATCCGCTTCAGCCTGTGCCGGCGGCGGGGCATCGACATCGGCCGCACCACGGTCTCGATCTACCTCGAACTGGCCCTGATGACCGGCAGCGCGATCGCCGTTTTCCTGCTTTCGACCTTCGGCTGGAGCGACGACGCCTGGCGGTTGTTGGCCGGCAAGTTGCGGTGGTCCGGCGGGGCGGTCGCCTTGCGTTACCTGATTTTGTTGACTTTACCGGCCATGCTGATCGCCATCCATCCGCGGTTGCTTTCGGGGGTCATCAACCTGGGCTTGCGGTTGTTGAAAAAAGAGCCGGTGGCGTTTCGTCTGCCCTATTCGCGCCTGCTGCTCTTGTGGCTCGCCTACATCGCCGGTTGGATCGTCTACGCCGGTTCCTGCTGGCTGCTGATGCTTTCCCTCGGGTTCGCCGAGCCGGGCAACGCCGTCGGCGTGGCGGGCGTTTTCCTCCTCGCCTGGGTCATCGGGTTTCTTTCGTTCGTTACGCCGGGAGGCATCGGCGTACGCGAGGCGATTCTCACCGGCATGCTGGCCCTGTGGAACGTTCCGCTGGGCCTTTCGGCCGTCGCCGCCGCGTTGTCCCGCCTGCAATGGACCGGCATGGAAATGGTGGGCGCGGCGCTGACCGTGCGCGATCGCCCGGCGCCCCTGCCCGGCGAGGCGGCGGGCGCGGCGAAGGAAACGCCGTCATGAATTGGACAACCCGCCTGCGCGACGATCCGGCGTTTTTAAGGCGCGCCTTCGCGGCGTTGCTGATCCTCGCGGCGCTGGCGCGGCTGTATCACCTCAACGCGCCGCTCGCCGATCGCCAGTCCTGGAATCAGGTCAGCGCGGCGACGGTGATCCGCCATTTCGTCGAGGACGGCATCGACCCCTGGCGCACCCAGTGGGACGTGCTGATCGGCGACCGCACCGGCCCGCGGATCGAGCAGCAGGAAGCGCCGCTTTACCACGTCGCCGTCGCGTTGCTCGCGAAAATCTGGGGCCACGCCGAAGCGACCGGCCGGCTGCTGAACATCGCCGCTTCACTGCTGACGGCCCTCTTCCTGTTCCGCCTGGCGCGCCGCGAAGCCGACGGGGCGGCCGCCTGGTTCGCCGCCGCCATCTTCCTGTTCGCGCCCTTCGGCTGGTTTTTCAGCCGGACGGTCATGTCCGACGTCTGGATGCTGGCGATGATCGTCCTCGGGCTCGAACGATTCGCGCTTTGGCTCGAGGATTCGCGCGGCCGTCACCTGTGCGAGGCGGCGCTGGCCACCCTGCTGGCCGGGCTGCTCAAACCGTTCGCCCTGCACATCGGCCTGGCAATGCTGTTGCTGCAGCTTGCCCGCCGCGGCTGGCGGTCGCTGCTCGATTGGCGCCTGGTCGCGTTCGCCGTCGTGACGGTCGCCGTGCCGGTAGCCTGGGTCGTTTACGCCGCGCGCGTCGGGTCGCTCGGCGACGTGGTGACGACCGACGAAAGCTGGCTGACGGCGACGCGGCTCTGGGGCAAATGGAGCCTGCTGCTGTCGGGCGGCTTTTGGAATCGCCTGCAAGGCCGGATTTTCGATCAGTTGGCGACACCGCTCGCCACCGCGCTGGCGCTGGTCGCGCTGCTCGGCGGCGAATCGCGGCGGCAACTGCGGCTCGCCGGCGCCTGGCTCGTCGCGGTGCTGGCCTACCTGTTGGTGGTCCGCGACGGCAATTACATGCACGATTATTACCAACTGCCGTTTCTGCCGTTGATCGCGCTGACGGCGGGCATCGGGCTGGGGTGGCTGGCGAAACGCGCCCATCCGGCCTGGATCGCGCTGCTGCTGGCGGGCTTTCTGGTCTGGTCGGCGCTGTACGTGCGCACGGCTTTTTACCTGGATTGGTCGTCGGTCCGCGCGGGCGAACTGGTCAAGAGCCTAAGTCGACCGGAGGATTTGATCGTCTCCTTCGATCCCGGCGTCACGCGGAAGAATCAGTTGATCTACGCCGCCCATCGGCGCGGCTGGCACATCGGCGCGATCGATCAACACACCGCGGCGCTATACGCGAAACGCGGCGCCAAGTGGCTGGTCGCCTGCCTGGAGGACGAACAACTGGCCAAACACCCCCGGTGGGAAGACGAGCTACGAGCGCTGCCGGAAGTCGCCCGCGAAAGCGGTCCCTACGGGCCGCGCGGCGAACGGCATACGATCGTCGTTTATCGATTGAGTCCGGAAAAACTGCCGTAGATCAATCCGGCAACAGCGCCAGACAGGCGTCGATCGCCTCCCACAACGCCACCATGTCCTCGTACTGCGCGCAGTCGATCTCGGCCAGACAGGCGAAAAAACCGGCCTGGTAAGGATTGTCGTCCGCGAAAAGCTGCTTGCAAAGTTCCAGCGTGCTTTCGTAAACCGCGTCGTTGGGAAAACAGCCGGTCGAACCGAAAAACGCATTGGCGTAATCGCGGCAAGGCCCCGGCGGCGCGTCGTTGTCGTCATCGTCGTCGTCGCCCGACTGGTCGTCGTCGAGATCGAAATCGTCGTTGTCGTCGTCATCGTCGTCGCCGGCGCACGCCGCGATGAAAACCAGCGCCAACGACAAAACCGCGCCCAACAGGGCCCACAGGATCAGACGTTTCATCCAGTTACCTTCCTTTCCTCCAGGCGGTGATGGAACAACAGCACCAGGACGCTGGCGATCAAGAGCGAGCCGTCGCGCAGGAGATACGCTTTGGTGATGGTATCGGCGCCCCGCGGATTGAAGCAGCCGCAGTCGATATCGAGTTGTTGCCACAGCGCCCACGACAGCGCGATGAGAAACGAGAGATACATCAGCGCCGAAAGCAGGGCGGCCGCTTCGGTCAGTTGATCGACGGGCCGCGCCCCACCCAGGCCCATGACCAGGAGCAGGCCGACCGACAATTCCGTCCAGGGCAACACCAGCGCCCACAGGTTGACCAGCGGTGTGGGCAGGAAATGATAATTGTCGACGGCTAGCGCGAACGCGGCCGGATCGAGGATCTTCGGCGTCGCGGCGACGAGGAACAGCGCGCCCAGCAAGAGGCGCAAAGTCAGCATCACCCACGGAGAGGCGATCCAGCCCGACAACCGCTTCATTGGCCGAACTCGTACAATTTGACCTCCAGCCGTTTCCCCTCGATCGGGTAACCGGCCGCCGACCAGGCGGGCCAGCCGGCATGGAACAGGTAAACCCGAGTGTACCCCACTTTGCGCAGCAAATCGGCGACGAGCTGCGAACTGTTGCAACCCTCGCCGCTGCAGTAGACGACGAGCGGGGTTTCCATGTCGTCCACGCCTTGCAGGACGGTTTCCCATTCGGCGTCGGCGTGATCGTAGTAGAGTAACCGCGCGCCCAGAATGTGACCTTCCCCGTATTCCTCCGGCGTGCGCGAGTCGATGAACAGCACCCCCTGGTCGTACAACTGCCGGGCCTTGGCCAGACCGACCGCCCAGGGGTCGTTGCCGCCCTCCTCGGGGGGAACGGTCGACGGCCGGATGAGCGGCAGGCTCGAACCGCGCAGGGCGTTGACGGTGAAGGCGAACGCGGCCGACACCGCGACGATGATCGCGGCGGTGTAGAGCAAACGAAGCAGCTTGTGATCGGCCGGCAACGGACTCATTTCGCCATCCTTGTTGCGAAAAAGTATAACCAGCCGGCGGGGTAAAACAAGGTTGACAAGCGCGGCGGTGAACCGCCAGAATAAGCGGCCTTGACAGGCGGACGGCGGTCGGTAATAACCTTTCGCCGTGACCGGATAACCTATTGCGAGGATACGGGAATGAAAGAAAAAGTCGAAGCCACCATCAACAAGATTCGCCCCTACCTGCAACGCGACGGCGGCGACATTGAGTTGGTTGATTTCAATCCGACGGATAAAGTGGCCAAAGTGCGCCTCCAGGGCGCTTGCCACGGTTGCCCTGGCGCACAGATGACGCTGAAACTCGGCGTCGAGCGGACGTTGCGCGAGGAAGTCGACGACCAGATCCAAGTCATCACCGTGTAACGCTGACCCGCGACGGGTCGAACGATCCGACGATTACACGCTAAACGAAACGAAGGAGATTTGCATGCCTCACAAGATTTCCGACGAATGCATTTCCTGCGGCTCCTGCGCCGCCGAATGCCCGGTCGACGCCATCACCGAGGGCGAGCCCTATAAAATCGACCCGGCCAAATGCACCGATTGCGGCGCTTGCGCCGAGGTTTGCCCGGTGGAAGCCATCTCCCCGGCGTGAGCCGCGGTACGAAATACCGCTTGGCAGATGAATGACGCGGCGGCGCGGCCAACCCGTACCGCCGCTTTTCATTTAATGACTACCGCGCCGGCTCCCACGGACCGCCGGCGGAAATCATTCCGTAGTATTTGATCTGCGCGCTGGCCGACACGCCGACCTCCGAGGAAGTCCAATACTGCCACAGATAGACGACCCGACCGTCCGGACTGGACGTGCTGAAGAAGTTTTTCCCGGCGACGATATCGGCCCGGGCTTCACGCGGCGGCGCCAACCGGTCCATCGCCATGAAAACCAGATTGGCGCACAACAGCGCGATCATCACGACCAAGAGCGTCCGCAAGGTCTTGCTTTCCATCGGTATTCCTCCAACTCGTTTCGGTTTCAAGAATCGAACTAACATAGGCCCGCGGACAAAACAATCGCGCGGCGGCATCTTGCCTCGACCGGCGCCTTATCGTATCGTGACAACCCGGAAACAGGAGGGAATTTCATGCGCACCCGATCGGCGATCCTACTGCTCGTGATCGCGGCACTCTGCTTCGGCGGCTGCGACGTCAACTTCAACGGTTACGCGAAAGACCATCCGAAAGAAGATTGGGACCATTACGATTACGTATTCGAGGGCCCGAGCCCCGCCACCGAGGGCCTGGACGAACTGATCAAATTCAATCTCGACGACGAGGATCGGGTGACCGGCGAGGTGATGGGCATTTTCTACTCCAAGGCGACCGGCACGCTGAACGGCGACACCCTGGAGCTGACCATGTCGTCCTTCGTCGACAACCAATGCATCGACCCGGGAAACGCCACGTTCGTCGGGCAAATCGCGGACGGCAAGCTGATCGGTCACTTCACCGTCTGGTCCTGCATCTGGTACGAATTCGACTTCGAGGGGGAACTGGCCGGCGGCCGCGTTTTGGAATAAACGCGCGCGAAGAAAGCCGCGACGGGGAGCCGGGCGCTCCCCGTTTTCATTTAAAATTCGATGCGACCCTTGGGTTCGTAACCCAGCTCGCGGCGGGCCTTGCCGATGTCGAGCAGGGCCGAATACTTCTGCCGCTCCTTGTCCACGCTGTAATAGTACTCGGTCAGGCCGAAGGTCCGTTGCACCAGGTTGGCCAGGCCCATCAGCGGTTCCGGCAGGCTGATCAGCCCGCGGCCGTTGAGCTGCGCGAACACCGAAATCGGCGCCGTGTCCAGGCCGCCGATGTTGTAAATACCCGCCACGTTTTTCGTCAGCGCCAGCGTGATTGACTGGATGACGTCCTTCATGTGCAGCAGGTTGACCAGCGGGTTGAAGCCCATGGTCTTGATGACCGGCTTGGAATCGAAATACGAGTTGAACTGGCCGCTGATGTTGCGCCCGATGATGTTGGTCATGCGCAGGATGACGATCTTCACCGCCCCGTTGTCCATGAAGCTGCGGCAGATCATGTCGGCGTCGACGCGATCCTTGATCCATTGGTCGACGCCCGGATCGAAGTTGAGCGGCGCGTTCTCGTCGAGGTAGACCGGGTTGTGCGGCGTCAGTTTGTAGACGACGTCGGAGCTCTTGAAGACGAACTTCGTAATGCCGGGCGTTTCGATGCACTGCCGCAGCAGATCGCGCGTGCCCTCGACGTTCAGGCGGTGGATGTCCTCGCCGCGCAACGGCTGGTTGTGGAACGCCAGGTGCACCACCGCGTTGATCTGCGCGGCGCGAAACGTTTTGGAAAGAAACAGGTTCTTCAGCTCGCGGCCCTTGAGAATGTTGCACTTGTGATAGATGAACTTTTCTTTCGGCAGATCGTTGAAGTAATAGGGCTTGTCGCGGTGGCCGACGCCGAGGATCACCCCGACCCGCTTGTTGCCCGCCAGGTGCATCACCAGGTTGCGGCCGATGCTGGTCGTAACCCCGGTGATGAGGATGTTCAAGTGCTTGCCGCCCGCGCCGCCGTTTCGCTTGCGACGCGCCGGCTTCGCTTCCCTGACCGGCTGCGCCGGTGCGGCCGGCGCGCCTTGGTGATGGATTCCGGCGCGGAACTCACCCGCCAGCGAGGCCGTTCCCGGCGACAGAAAGTCCTTGATCAGGGGCTGCGGCTTTTCCCGTCCTTTGGTCGGCGTCATGGCTCAGGCCTCCCCAAGGCCGAAAACGCTGGTGCGTTCTTCCAGCCCCTTGTTGATCATGTCCTGGATGGTGAGTTGAACCTTGTCGGCCAGCATGCGGATCGTTTCCGGATAGTTGACCGTCTCGGGCCCGTACTCTTCGTAATAGCGGATGGGCTCGCCGTAATACAGATGGTACTTGCTGGGCAGCGGCACCATGCCCAGCGGGCCCAGCCAGGGGAACAACGGCGTCACGGGGAAATACGGGAAACCCAATAGCCTCGCGAGGGGCTTGAGGTTGGCGATCATCGGCATTTGTTCCTCGGCGCCGACCAAGGCGGTCGGCACGATCGGCGCGCGATAGGTCAGCGACAGCTCCATGAACCCGACGGAAAAACGCGAGAGGTTGTATCGCTGGCTGAACGGCTTGCCCAGGCCCTTGGTCCCTTCCGGCCAGACGCCCACCAGTTCGCCGGCGTTGAGCAGATCCTGAAAATTGCGTCGGTGGCCGATCACCTGCCCACAGCGATAGAAAAACACGTTCACGAACGGCAGAAATCCGGCGAAATTGTCGACGATCGCCCGCAACGGCCGCGGCTGGTCCATGCACCGGAAAATGTCGACAGCGGTCATCGCGGCATCGATCGGCAGGGTGCCGGAATGGTTGGAGACGATCAGGGCCGGCCCGTGGAGCGGGATATTCCCGACGCCTTCGCTTTCCACGCGAAACCAGTACTCGTGTAGATAGCGCGCGAATGCATAAGCGAGAATCGACGCTTCCTTCTCCATGCCGAACTGGTCGTAGCCGAAACCCAAATCCTTGATTTCAAAGGACATCACCCGTTCGAACTCATCGGGCGGAATCAGCTTGCGGGCCAGAGCCAACTTGCCCTCGCGGTTGAACGCGCTCATCGGTCCCCCACATCATCCTGGATAATTCAATAGAAGTGAAAATGGTAAATCACTCGCTTCCGGGCTGTCAAACGATTTGTGAAGAGATTCACGGCAGGGTTTAATTCGGTCGATCTTGGCGCCGCGGACGCTCAACCGCCGCAGGCCGGTGGAAGCCCTTGGCCGTCTCGAAGGGGGCGATCCTTTTCAGGGTGCCATGGTCTTCGATCCGCTAGGATCGATGGCCATGTGAAGCGGATGTGGTGTTTGAAAAGGTCGGCGAGCGAGTTAATCAGCAGCCGCAGCCTTCGTCGGCATCGTCATCGTTGTCGTCATCGCCGCTCGGTTCGCCGCCCGTATCGTCGTCATCAACGTCGTCATCAGCCCGCGTTTCGTACTCTATTATCAGATAGAAACCATCGTCGGCGCTCGGCGAAAGGCGATTGATCCGACTATTGGTTTGCGCCCCCATCGGCATCGAAGTGGTCGATTGATCGGATCCGGTCGAATCGTATCGATCGATAAAAGCCTCTTGTTCGCCGGCCGACAAATAATAGTCGATGGCCCCTCTGGCGCCGGCGACGAGCACCGAGGAATCCGCGTTGGTCAACAGGTCGATTGCCTCGTATTCCTTCTGTTCGTCCGCCGTCGGCTTTTCAAATTGCCAGACAATGCTCTCTTTTTCCTGGTCATACTTAATCAGTTCATAATCCTTTCGATACATTCCGGTATCGAAGGTCTTGGAGGCCAGCGCCAAGATATTGAATTCCTTGTCATAGGCGGTCGCGGTTAAAAAGAGGACATCGGATATCGGCGCCTCGTGCAAAACGGCCACCGTCCCCTGATCGTCGATGGCGGCCGAAACCAGTTTTACCGGCAGGCATTCGGCAAGGCCGTGAACGTTGCACGAGGCCGGTCCGTGAAAATAGAGGCGCTTTGCGCTTTCGTCATATCCCAGCTTAATCAAGCTCGGCGGTTCGTACCAAAAATAGATATCCTGCGACAAGGCGATCGCCGTATCGAAAACGGCAACACCGCTTTCGTCCAATACAATCAAGCTGTATTCATCAAACGGGCTTTCCGCTGAGTAAGAGGCTAAGGCGAGCCGAGCGTCGGGCAGCGGCAACAGATCGCCGAACATGAACCCGCTTTGACGATAGTATTCGTTCAATTCGCCAGCCTCGCCGCCGATTTTTACGATTATCACACAGTAATCGCTCGAACCGGTAAGTGGAACTGCCAAGCCAAGGAAGACATTATTGTCATTATCCAATTCCATTTGATAGACGGAAACGTGATACCCGGACTCGTAGAAGTCGCTTTCCCATATCCGTTTTCCTGATGAGTCGTACTTGATGATATAATGGTGATAACCATGGTTTGCCGCGACAACGATGTTGTCGGCGAAGTCCACCTGTATTGCACCGATATCCTCGACGGTTTTCAAAATGTTTGTTTCCCAAAGAATCACGCCTTGGTTATTCAGTTTCATTATCCCGAAAGGATTGGCGATTTCCGTTTGATAAGTGACTACAACAATATCATCGCTGTTTTTACTCATTGCCATCCCAATTAATTTCTTTTCCGCGCTCAAATAATTCCATTCCACCGTCAAGGATGAATTTGTTTTTATTAGTTGTTCGTCGGCAATGGTATTATCAATATATTTTAGCATAAATAAAATTAATACAATTAGAATTTTCGATTTATTTTTCATTACTCACCTCGTTATCCCAAAACCATCACAAACATATTGTAATTCCGTTAATTCCGGCGTTAATTCCGGGTTAATTCCGGGGACACATTACTTATCTCCCACCGCTTTTCGCTTTTCGGATTTCCGATGGATTTAGAGGGACAGTATCTACAAATTGGAATTTCTGGAGCATTATTTCACTCCATCCATCGACCACCGTCGGAATTTCTCACA